>CAMDXR010000085.1 GCA_945877725.1 Limnohabitans sp. Rim8 | reverse complement strand
CGCTACCGACGCCATCACCATGACTGTTACCGCAGGTGCGGTGACTGCAGCCAACCTGAACACAGCCAATGGTCTGGGCGCTGGTGTTTTGAATGCATCGGCGGCGACCGCGATCACTGGTACAGCCACACAGCTCGCTACCCTGAAAGCGGCAGTAGATGCTGGTCAAGTCACCATTACAGGTAGCGTACCTGTGACGATTACGGATACACCGACCCTGGCTCAGTTGGCAACAATTGATGCCATGACAACGGGTTCAATGACTTATGTTTCAGTAATAGATACTGCCGCTAATTTGTCTTCAAATTCTTACGTGGCGGCAGGCGTGAATGTGACAATTACAGATGCAGCGACTATTGCTCAATTGACGTCTATTGATAATGCTAATGCTGCTGGAACATTGAATCTTGCTGCTGCAGGTATTAGAGATACAAATGCGAATTTGATTGCTGACATTGGCGGTTATATTCTGAGAAATGCAGGTGTTAACCTGGTCGTAACAGATACAAGCCTGTCGACTACGCAAGCACTGGCAGTTGCTGCTCTAACGACTGGACAAGTCACTGCTACCATCTCAAATACAGATGTAACTACGCTCCTGGCACTTAATAATGGGGCGGAAGTTGGTAACGCAGTAAATGCATTCGCAATTACTATCAACGATGCTTCTGTAACATCTGTTAACTTGCTGGACATTGATGACAATGCAGCATCCATCACTGTTAATGCCAATTCCAGTTCTAATGTATTGAATTTTGCCGATTACACAGGCGCGGGAACGATTGGCCTTACCATTAATTCAGGTGATCGCGATGACGCAGTAACCGGTGGAGCGAATGCAGACACCATTAATGGCGGTAATGGAAACGACACAATGACAGGTGGTGCTGGTGCAGATTCTCTGACTGGTGGTTTGGGTGCTGATACTTTCGTATTGACCGAAAATACCACTGCTGATGTCATTGTTGATTTCTCAGTTGCATTAGATGATATCTTGAGCTTTGACATAAGCGGTTTGGGCTTGAACGCTGCTGATTATGTAGCTGGTGCCGTAACTATCGTCACCGGGGCCGGTGGAAATGGTCTTGCAAATGCGGCTGCATCCAACCACATCATTGTTGACACTGCTGCCAATATTGCACTCATGATTGATGCAGATTCTGCTTGGACTGGTGCAGCCATTGCAATTGAAACAGACACAGGAAGGGTCTTGTACGATGCAAACGCTGATTTCTCAGCCGGTGCAGTTTCAATTGGAACCGTTACTGCTGCACAGGCTGCTCTGATCACTGCAGACAACCTTTCTTTCATCGTCTAATCACTCTTGCAAGCTACTGCGCCTAATGGGGCGTAAGTTAATGTTGAAATAAAAAAACCCTCGCTCACAAGGCGGGGGTTTTTGTTTGGTAATTCAGAATTCATACTTTCAAATAGCCTAAATTTGACATATGTGTGCGTACATAAGATAAGGAGTGGCATCACGCTGTAAAGCACTGCTTTGGCAAAAAGCCTTGGGGAAAAATTCGTTGACTCAAAGACCTTAGCTATTAAAAAGCAGTTGGATCGGACAATATCGAGAACTATCGCCGCGGCTTGTGCAGTACGCCGTCATATCAAGTCGTGGTTAGGACACATCAATAAACCTCGCCGCCTGAACACTGGTAACTGTCCACGTCAAAGACTTCAATCCTGGCCAAACAAATCCCGGGTGTAAACCTTGTTTTTCACATCGTCTAAATCGGCGGTAAAGCGGTTGGCCACAATCAAGTCGGCACGTTGCTTGAAGGCTCCCAAGTCTTTGATTACCTCGGACTTGAAGAAATCATCGGCATCCAGTTCGGGTTCAAACACAATCACCTCAATGCCCTTGGCTTTCAGCCGCTTCATGATGCCCTGCACACTGCTGGCCCGAAAATTGTCGCTACCCGCTTTCATGGTCAAGCGGTAAACGCCCACCACTCGGGGTTGACGCTTGATGATGTCAAACGCGACAAAATCTTTTCGGCTGCTGTTGGAGTCAACAATGGCGCGAATCAGGTTTTGTGGCACGTTGGCGTAATTGGCCAGCAACTGCTTGGTGTCTTTGGGCAGGCAATAGCCGCCATACCCAAAACTCGGGTTGTTGTAATGCGAGCCGATACGCGGGTCCAGACAAACCCCTTCAATGATCTGCCGACTGTCCAGCCCCGAATCTGCGGCATAACTGTCGAGTTCATTGAAATAGGCCACGCGCATGGCCAAATAGGTGTTGGCAAACAGCTTGATGGCCTCGGCTTCAGTGCATCCGGTGAGCAAAACCTGTGCATCTTTGCGAACGGCACCTTCCAGTAACAAATCTGCAAAACGCTGAGCTGAAGCAGCCTCGCCGGGCCCATGCCCGACTACCACTCTGCTGGGGTGAAGATTGTCGTGCAGTGCCCGGCCTTCACGCAAAAATTCTGGCGAAAAAAGCAGCTTGTGGGTGCTGTATTTTTGCCGCATTTTCTCGGTAAAACCCACCGGTACCGTGCTCTTGATGACCATCAGTGCTTCGGGGTTGATGGCCGTTACATCACGAATAACCTGCTCAACCGAAGAGGTGTTGAAGTAATGGGTCTGCGGATCGTAATCGGTGGGGGTGGCAATGAGCACAAAATTGGCTTCAGCAAAAGCCTTTGCTGAGTCGAGAGTGGCATGCAAATGAAGCGTTTTATGCGCCAGGAAGTGCGCTAATTCAGGGTCTTCAATAGGCGACTGTTTGGCATTGATTTGGTCGACTTTGGAGGGAAGAATGTCCAGTGCCATGACCTTGTGGTTTTGCGACAGCAAGACAGAAAGCGACAAACCCACATAGCCGGTCCCTGCAACGGCAATTTTTAATTGATCCTTCAATCTAAACCTCGAGTCATCAGTCATTGGATTGAATACATCATAAATGACAAAATAATTAAATTCGATAAATTCACATTCTTAATTGGAGGCTATTGAATAAACTTACATCTTGATTAAAGTACGATCTTGGTTGGCTTTAAAGAACAGGTGTGCGCTGTGTCCCTCATCAGACAGAACCTAGTCAAATTTTTGCTCTCAGACGGGCACAGGATCAAGACATGAATCGGCGTGAGTTATTGGCCATGTTGGCGGCGGGCAGTTTTTGCCCGGTACGGTTGTGGGCAACTCCCCAAACCATTACCGACGGCCGTCTTGTGGTGCTGATGTTGCGCGGTGCCTATGACGGTTTGAGCGCAGTGGTTCCTTACGCCGACCCCTATTACTACGAAGCCCGCCCCCGCATCGCCATTCCTCGGCCTGACTCTGGTGATATGGGGGGCATGCGACTGGACAGCCGTTGGGCCTTACACCCCCAGTTGGCCGAAACTGCGGGGGAAATGTTCAAGTCTTCTCGCTTGTCGTTTGTTCCGTTCAGTGGCACATCCTTTGTTTCGCGCAGCCATTTTCAGGCACAAGACTGGATGGAAACCGGCAAGCGCCCGGACCAACGCCCTGATGTGACCGATGGTTTTCTCAACCGATTGGTGGTGGCTCTGGGGGGCCAAGCCATTAGTTTCACATCCACGATGCCGGTTTCCCTGAATGGCCAGGCAAGGGTGGTCAATGCGCCGGTGGCCGGTGGCATGGGCCGTGTCAGTGAAGAGTCTTATATCCAGCAAGTCATGACCATGTATGCAGGCCATTCTTTGGAGCCTATGGTGGCTGAAGGCCTGGGACTAAAACGCGCTTTGGCGGCCAATCTGTTGCAAGAAATGGATGCCAGTGCGCGCGGTGCATTGCCTGCCTCCGGCTTTGTCTTGCAAGCACAGCGCGTGGCGAGATTCATGCGTCAGCGCAAATCATTGTCGGTGGCATTTTTGGACATTGGGGGCTGGGATACCCATGCAAACCAAGGTTCAGCGCATGGTGCGTTGGCCAACAGATTGTCTGCACTGGGGCAAGGCATACAGTTGTTTGCTGACGAGTTGGGCCCCGAATGGCAGAAAACCGTGGTGGTGGTCCTGTCGGAGTTTGGCAGGACTTTTCATGAAAACGGCAGCGGTGGCACCGACCACGGCCATGGCAACGTGATGTGGGTCGCCGGTGGAGCCGTTCAGGGCGGCAAGATTTGCGGTGAGCAAGCCCCACTCACGGCCAGCAGTTTGCACCAAGGCCGTGATGTGCCGGTTTTAAACGACTACCGGGATGTATTGGGTGGAATTTTGCAGCGCCTATATGGGCTGAACAACACGGCTCTGCAGAGCATATTCCCTGACAGCAAGCCCCTCGACCTGAAGTTGATTTAGCTGTCTCAAATACCGTTTCGGTACATGAACTCTGGACTCGCCAAATACAAAGGCCACAGAGAAACCGACTGACTCGAATTGCCACTTGCAACTGCGGCAGAAGCTTTGGTCATTAAGTCAGGATGCTTGGCCAACCAAGGTCGCGCAGCAGGGACAGTCCTCAGGTCTTGCAGCTCAAATCGGCCAGTTGCGTGGGTTTGAACCTGGGCCATTGCCATGGCCGTTGCAGGCATGGTTAATCGGTGTGCGTGGGCCACCAACTCATGGGCTAATTCAATGCGTTGCGCCAACTGGCCTGCGCTGAGCCAAAAGCTTCCTTGCAAGGGGTAGCCGTCGGGCGTTGATCGGCCCAACAAAGGCTGACCCAACATGCGCATCCAGCGCAACAAAGGCTGGGCATTCACCACCGGGGTGGGTCCGCACAAAACTTGCACAGACGACACCAAGTAATGCATCGGATCTTTAAAAACAGCTTGCCCTCCCATGCGCTGGTACACATCCCGAGCACTTTGCCAAAGGGCAGGCAAACTTCCCCCTGTGCGCGTAAAAACTGCTGCCAACTCTTGCACCGCAGCCTCGGGTGGTACATCAAACCACCACAAACACAACTTGCGTGCAATGTGTTGCGCCGTGGCAGGGTGCGTTGCCAAATGCTTGAGCAAAACACCCAACTGAGACTCCCCACCTGCAGGCACAGACTTGCCGAACACATTGCGGGAAGCAGGGTCATGCTGAGCCGGTCTGAAAACGGTCCGCCCCATTTCATTCGGATTGCCAGATAACTGCACCGTCCAGCCCGTCAAAATCCGGGCCGTATCAAGCACATCTTGCTGCGAATAGCCACCAGAAACGCCCAGCGTGTGCAACTCCAGCAGTTCACGCGCCAGGTTCTCATTGCCCTTGGCTTTGGTATTGTTCACATTGTCCAGATACATCAGCATGGCGGGATGCACGGTGACCTTCTGCAACAAATCGACAAAATTCAAGTCGAGAGCCCCCTCTATGGCCTCGGACAGATAACTGGAAAGCACCGCGCCGATATGCGACTTTCGCGGGAGCACATTAAAGTGGTTAAACCAGAACCAGCGTTGCCAAGCTCGGTCTGAACTTTCAGGCCTGACAAGATCAAGCGCTAACGCATGGGCGACTTCGCGGGTTTTTTCCTCGCGCATTTTGCGCAATGCCATATTGGCGGATATGCGCTCTGAAGGGTCCTTTATTTGGCGATGGGCCAGCACTTCCTTCCAATAATCATTCATGCGCTGCAGGTCCTTTTTGGAAAGAACATATTAAATGCAACCATAGACCCATCCCGCCACCAAAGTATGGGGAATGGCCTGCTTCCGATCCATGAAAACCAGGCGTTGCGGCATCATTTATTCATGCTTTCCAAGCTGCTGCAAGGGCACGGAAGCGGCAATGAAGCTGGGATTCAGGACATCAGGTTTACCGTAGTGCAGTCGATAACCCGCTGTGTCGTAAACATGCCCACCTGCGCCTTCCAAAACTGCTTGGGCGGCGGCGGTGTCCCATTCGCAAGTGGGGGCCAAACGCGGGTAAACATCAGCGCTCCCCTCGGCAATGCGGCAAAACTTAAGGGAGCTACCAGCTTGTATCAATTCGGAAGGCCCCAGTTGGTTAATAAACCCCGAGGTCTCTGGGTTCAAATGACTTTTGCTGGCAACAACTCTGAAGGCCTGCCCAGGTCCAACCGCGGGTGAAACGGCGATTGAAGAGCGCAGTTTCCCCGTCTGCCTAAAGCTGCCCGAAGCGCGCCCACCCCAAAACATTTGATCCAGTGCGGGGGCATACACCACCCCCCAAACCGCTTCACCCTCCACCACAAGGGCCACATTCACTGTGAACTCGCCATTGCGGGCAAGAAACTCTTTGGTGCCGTCCAATGGGTCAATCAGCCAAAAACAGCCTTGCGCAGTCCGATGCATAAATGAGCCAGCGTCCTCCTCTGACACCACGGGGGTATGCGGCGTCAAACGTGCCAGCCCATTGACCAAAATATGGTGCGCCGCCAGGTCGGCAAGGGTCAGGGGACTGTCATCAGACTTGTGTGAGACGAGCGCCTGTTCTTCAGAGCTTTCCTGATAGATACGCATGATGGCAAGGCCCGCTTCTTTGCTGAGCTGGCAAATATCGGGTGCGGCTTTCAGGAGTTGGATGGGATTCATTTGTAATAAAAAAACAATACAAATAAATTTTTATAAATTGATATTGTTAGATTTGATGTTTATGGGGTGATGTTATCAAAAAACACGAACGCATAGGCAAACCAGCGCTTAAGTTGCCGAAATTTGCATCTGGCTCAGGTGACCGACTCACTTCATGACTCAAACCCCGAATGGCAGTTGCACTGGCCAAAAGGATGTGAATTTTGAATTTATGCAACTAATGGCAAAGACAAGCCTAAATATTTGTTAAATACGGTAAAGACATGCATAATGTCATTAATAAAAAAAAGTGTTTAAACGTCAAAATTGACAAAAACGTATTAATTTTAAGAAGAATTGCCATCTGACAATTGCTCAATGGTGCGTTGTCCATTGGGGTTTGTCCGACCGAATCGGTGCCAAAAATGAATGAAGTACAAAATTTATTGAATTCCGAACCTGTTCGAAACCGATTGTTGTCGACGATGCAGCGTATTGCGCGCAATGCATCCGGTCTCAGCGGGGAGTTCGGCAGTTCGGCCTTTTCATTGGCCATGTTGGTGTTTCTTGTTCAAGAAGCGCGGGCTGCTGGTTTGTTGCAACAAAGTTCAGCCAACCCGACCAATTCCGATTCGTTTGGCACGGATGCCGTGCGTGAGGTATTTGGCCGTTCAGTTGATAACGTTGTTGCGGGTGTTGACTATTCAACGATTGCCGAAACCCTGGCCAGAATCAATGATTTGTATGCGCAAGACCGCGTGGCTGACACGTTGTCGGTTGAAGTTGGTTCTGATTCTGAAGTAGCTGCAGAAGGCCAAGCTGGGCAGTATGAACTCGCTAGCGACCCTTCAACGTTGTTGGCGCAGCAAGAATTGGCTGGAATTTTGCAAAATGCCGTGCAATATGCGCAGTTGACCCCTGCTGCCCCTGAGGTCGAGGTAAGGGGTTCGGCTTCTGGCTCGGTTGCTGCCTCGGCAAGTTCAGCTGCTGGCGCTACAGCTGCGTTTGGTTTTGTTGAACTTGTTCCGTTTTTGTTTGCCGGCCTAGGTGTTGCGGCATTAAGTAACAAATCTTCGACCGATGCGCCCACGGTGGTTTTGGATACGCAGGCTCCGACAATTTTGTCGATGAGCGCCTTGGCATCAGCGAAGACGTTGACACTTGTCTACAACGAAACGTTGGACGCAACACATCTGCCTTCACTTAATGCGTTCGTCATTCGTGTGAATGGACAACTTAACGAAGTGGCGGGCGTCAGGGTCGAAGGTAGCAGCCTTATTTTGACCCTCAAAGACAGTTTCATGTCGGGGGCTTTGGTCAGCGTCGTTTACACCGACGCAGCGGGTAATCAGGCTCTGGCGGTGCAAGACTCGGCAGGCAATGATGCCGTTGGGTTTACGCTTGGTAAATTGGCTGACGGCTACATCTCTGGTGCCCAAATTTATTTGGACGCGGATCGCGATGGCATTGCGGACGAAAGTGAAATACTGGTTGGTGTACTGACTGATGCGGAAGGTAACTTCTTCATTCCAGAAGGTGCCAATCCGAACAATTACTCAATCATTGCAATGGGAGGTGTCAACACCGACACGGGTGTGCTGAACACCATCCCATTGAAGGCGCCGGCTGGCGCTTTGATGGTCAACCCGCTGACAACGATGGTTCAGTCCATGTTGGATGCTAATCCCGACATGACCGCGGCTCAGGCTTCTGCAAACGTGGCTGCTGCTCTTGGCCTCCCGCCAGGAACGGACCTCACCAAATATGACCCGATTTCGCTTTTGGCAACGGGTTCTGATGCAGAAAAAGAGGTTGCATTTGCGGCCCAAAAGGCTGCGGCACAAATTGTGGCCATGATCGCATTAGCCTCCGATGGTGATCCTGCTTTAGCAGCGGCTTTGATGGCTAACCTGGCCAATCAAATGAGCAGTGGCGAGGCAATCAACCTGGCAAGCGGCGATTTACTGGCTGCGGTTTTTGAGGGTGTTGCGGTCAGCGAATCAGCCAAAACACAAGTTCAATCAGCCGTATCTCAACTAGGGTCTGCTGAATCATTAGAAGACCTTCAACAAGCACAAAAAGAAACGCAAGGATCGGTCAAGATTACGGGGGATACTTCTGCCGCACTGACCGAGTCAAATGTTGCCCAGTCTGCAACGGGTGATCTTGGAACTGACTCCACTACGGACAACAAGTTTGTGGTGAAGACAAATGTTGCAGCCGACAACGGTTATGGCAGCTTCAGCATTGATGAAAACGGTGTCTGGACCTATGTTGCCAACTCGGCATTTAATGAGTTAGCTGTTGGCGAGATCTACAGCGACAAATTCTTGGTGTCTACAACAGGCAATGTCACCAAGGTCATCACGATCACGATCACGGGTACCAACGATGCGCCCACGGTAACTGCAGAATTGAGCAGTCAAGCAGATGAGGCTGCGGCCAGTTTCACGCTGGATCTGTTGGATGGTGCAAGTGATTTGGATGCTTCGGACACGCTGAGTGTGTCGGATGTCACTTACGCCGTGGGTGAAGCTCAAGCTACAAGTACTGTTCCTGGGGGCCTGAGCCTCAATGGGGGAGTGCTCACGGTAGATCCCGCTAACGCGGCCTTCAATTACCTCGCAGCAGGCGAGACGTTGGACATTGTGGTCAGCTACACGGTCGATGATGGCCATAGCGGTACGGTGGCGCAGACAGCCACGATCACACTCACGGGCACCAACGATGTGCCCACAGTGGAAACTGCGCTAAGCAGTGCTGCAATTAAGAATTCAGCCAGTTTCACGTTGGATTTGTTGACCGGCGCAAATGATTTGGATACTACGGACACGCTGAGTGTGTCGGGTATCACTTATGCCGTGGGTGATGCAGAAGCCTCCAGTACTCTTCCTGCGGGTCTGAGCCTCAATGAGGGTGTGCTCACGGTAGATCCCTCAAACGCGGCCTTTAGTTATCTGGCTAACGGTGCGACGCTGGACATTGTGGTGAGCTACACCATCAGTGACGGCCATGGCGGTACGGTGGATCAGACAGCCACGATCACGATAACGAGCAGCAGTATCGTTTCGCGAACCTTCAACATCTCCGTTTCTGAAGCGCAGGCTCTTTACGCCAATAACAACTTCTTTACGGCCAATGACACAGTTAACCTCATTGTCAGTAGTGACGATATCAAATCAGGTGCCTTTGATACCTCTGATTTGAGTGCCTTCGTTAAATTGGGCGTGGATGTCATTGACATCAATGGCAGTGCAACCGATTCAGTCTTGCACATTGACAGCGCTGATGCGTTGGCCATCTCCAATGCGGGATTTGAATTCGCCTCGGGCGACACGATCACACTGGATGTGAGCACGACCGATGACATCAGTGACAGCGTCAATGGCTCCTATTTGACAGGTAACTTGAACGATGCTGTGGGTGGCATGTCGCATGGCTTGAGCCTGCGCGGATTGAATGGTTTGGGCGTGGATGTCATTGATATCAATGGCAGTGCAAGCAATTCAGTGTTGCACATTGACAGCGCTGATGCGTTGGTTATCTCCAATGCGGGGCTTGAGTTTGCCTCGGGCGACACGATCACACTGGATGTATCAGCCACCGAACTTGGGGATGCGGATTTTGATGGAACCGGAACTGGCTCATACCTGACAAGCGGCTTCAGCAATGCCTTTGCTGGCACTTCGG
>CAMDXR010000084.1 GCA_945877725.1 Limnohabitans sp. Rim8 | reverse complement strand
GTGCCGGGTGTGGTCAAAAACGGCAAGCCGCCCAAGGTCCATTTCAGGTCGTATTGCAAACCGTGTGCGTTGAGCACTGCCAACAGCCTTTGCTGCAGGCTTTCGGGTGTGGATTCGGTGCAAAACCTGAAATTGAAGTCCACCACACAATCGCCTGGGATCACGTTGCTGGCCCCCGTGCCTGCATGAATGTTGCTCACCTGCCAACTGGTGGGGGGAAAGAAAGCATTGCCTTCGTCCCAGCGAATCGCCACCAACTCGGCCAATGCAGGGGCCAGACGGTGAATGGGGTTGTCTGCCAAGTGCGGGTAGGCAATGTGGCCTTGCACGCCTTTGACCGTGAGTTTGCCGCTCAGGGTGCCGCGTCGGCCGTTTTTGATCATGTCGCCGGTTTGTTGCACCGATGTGGGTTCACCCACGATGCAAAACTGCGGGGCCTCGCCGCGGGCCACCAGTTGTTGGCACATGACCACGGTGCCATCTAAGGCGGGGCCTTCTTCGTCGCTGGTCAGCAAAAAGGCAATGCCCAAATGGGGATCGGGCTGGTGGGTTAAAAACTCTTGCACGGCCACAAGCATGGCTGCAATGGATGTTTTCATGTCGCTGGCCCCCCGGCCAAACAATTTGCCATCGCGGTGTGTGGGGGTGAACGGGTCGCTGTCCCATTGGGTCAGGGGGCCTGTGGGCACCACGTCGGTGTGGCCCGCAAAGGCCAAAGTGTGGGCAGATAGACCGGCTCGTTTGGCCCAGAGGTTGCGCACCCGAAAGTTGTCTGGCCCTGAGTCCATGAATTCGCACACAAAGCCCAGGGGCTTCAAGGTCTCTACGATCAGGTCCAGGCAGCCTGCGTCATCGGGCGTGACCGATGGCTTGGAGATGAGTTGTTCGGCCAGACGCAGGGTGTTGTGACAGGTGGTCATGAGTGAGCGTTCAGAGTTCAGGCGGTGGGGTGTTGGCGAACAAATCGGGCAATGCGTTGTGCAGCCTCAAGGCATTCGGCGGTTTCGGCGACCAAAGCCATGCGGATGCGGCCTTGACCAGGGTTTTTGCCCTGAAATTCACGCGCCAAGTAGCTGCCGGGCAGCACCGTCACGCCTTCAGCTTGGTACAGGGTTTTGGCAAAAGCGGCGTCGTCTTGGTGCCAACCGGCTGGAACGCCGGCCCACAGGTAAAAACTGGCGTCCGGCAGGGCCACATCCAGTACTTCGGCCAATACCGGGGTGACTTGGGCAAATTTGGTACGGTATTGGTTGCGGTTATCCAGCACATGGGCTTCGTCGCCCCAGGCTGCAATGCTGGCGGCTTGCACCACCGGGCTCATGGCGCTGCCGTGGTAGGTGCGGTAGAGCAAAAAGGGTTTGATGATGGCCGCATCGCCCGCCACAAAACCACTGCGCAAACCGGGCACATTGCTGCGCTTGCTGAGGCTGGTGAAGGAGATCAAGCGTTTGAAGTCGGTTCGGCCCAGTTGGTGGGCGGCTTCAAGGCCACTCAATGGGGGTTCTTCGCGGAAGTAAATTTCGCTGTAGCACTCGTCCGAGGCGATCACAAAACCGTGTTGGTCTGACAGGGCAAACAGCTTTTCCCACTCAGAAAGTGGCATGACCGCGCCCGTGGGGTTGCCGGGGGAGCACACAAACAGCAGTTGCGTGCGGGCCCAAACCTCCGCAGGGACACTGTCCCAGTCATTGGCAAAGTTGCGCGCAGGGTCGCTGGGCACGTAATACGGTGTGGCCCCTGAGAGCAGGGCGGCACCTTCGTAAATTTGATAGAACGGATTGGGGCTGACCACGGTGGCGCCGGGGCGGGTCGGGTCGATCAAGGTTTGGGTCAAGGCAAACAAGGCTTCGCGGGAACCGTTCACTGGCAGCACTTGCGTGGCGGCATCGAGCGTCAAGTTGTAGCGGGTTTTCAGCCAAGCCGCACAGGCCTTGCGCAGCGCGGGTTCACCCGCCGTGGCAGGGTAGGCCGACAAACCTGTGGCCACCGCAGACTTCAAGGCCTCTTGAATAAAGGCGGGCGTCGCGTGCTTGGGCTCACCAATGCCCAAACTGATGGGTTTGAGGGCCGGGTTGGGGATGACCGCTGAAAACAATTGTTTCAGTCGCTCAAAGGGGTAGGGCTGGAGCTTGGCAAGAAGAGGATTCATTCCCTAATTATCCGGGAACATCCGGGGGGATCGGCTGGGTTAATATTGAAGACTCTTTTGTGCGCTTGGGTTCAGGCCCACAGATCAGGGTGGCGATGCCCCGGTGTCGTCATTTTGTTTTCTCTTTATAGATTGATCAGACCACCGTGCGTCTCAACTCCATCAAGCTTTCGGGCTTTAAATCGTTCGCCGAGCCGACCAACTTCTTGCTGCCCGGGCAATTGGTGGGGGTGGTGGGCCCCAACGGTTGTGGCAAATCCAACATCATGGACGCCGTGCGATGGGTGTTGGGGGAGTCCAAAGCCTCTGAATTGCGTGGCGAGTCCATGCAGGATGTGATTTTCAATGGCACCAACACCCGCAAACCGGCCAGTCGGGCCAGTGTGGAACTGGTGTTTGACAACGCCGACCACCGAGCGGGCGGCCAGTGGGGCCAGTTTGCCGAAATCGCGGTCAAACGCGTGCTCACCCGAGACGGCAGCAGCAGTTACTACATCAACAACCAGCCGGTGCGCCGCCGTGACGTGCAAGATGTATTTTTGGGCACGGGTTTGGGCCCTCGCGCCTACGCCATCATCGGGCAGGGCACCATCAGCCGCATCATTGAGTCGCGCCCTGAAGAGTTGCGGCTCTTCCTAGAGGAAGCTGCAGGCGTCTCCAAATACAAAGAGCGCCGCCGCGAAACCGAAAATCGCTTGTCCGACACCCGCGAGAACCTGACCCGGGTGGACGACATCTTGCGAGAGTTGAACGCCAACCTCGAAAAGCTCGAAAAACAAGCCGAAGTGGCCCAGCGTTACAACGCATTGCAGGCCGACAGCACGCTCAAACAACACCAGTTGTGGTTTTTGAAGCGGCGCGACGCCGAGGGTGACCAAGTCCGTATGAAGTCCGATGTGGACAAGGCCGTGAACGACCTGGAGTCGCGCATGGCTGATTTGCGCCATGTCGAGGCCGATCTGGAGACCATTCGCCAGGCCCATTATGCGGCGGGTGATCAAGTCAATCAGGCGCAAGGCGCTTTGTACGAGGCCAGTGCCGAGGTGGGGCGTCTGGAAGCAGAAATTCGTTTTGTGGTCGAAGGTCGCCAACGCGCCGAACAGCGCTTGCAGCAACTGGTTGAGCAAACTGCCCAATGGGGCACGCGCAGCCAAGACGCGCAAACCGAGCTGGAAACCTTGGCCGAACAAGCTGCTATGGCCGAAGACCAGAGCATGACCTTGGCCGCCCAAGTGGAAGACCAGGCCACGGCCTTGCCTGATTTAGAAGATGCGCTGCGCAAAGCCCAAAACGATGCCAATGCCCAGCGGGCCAGCGTGGTGCAGGTTCAGCAGCAAATTGGCGTGCTGGCCGCAGACCAGCGCAACGTCGAAGAGCAATCGCGCCAAATAGAGCAGCGCCGCGAGCGCCTGCTGACCGACCGCAATGCGCTGGTGGCGCCTGACGAGACACGTTTGCACATGCTCCAAGAGCAATTGGCCGAGGCGCAAGCTTTGTCTGCAGAAGCCGAGGCCCGGCTGCACGAGTTGCAAGAGCAAGTGCCCGCGCTGGACGAAGACCGACGCGAACGCCAAAAAGCGGTGAACGAAGAATCCGGACGACTGGCCGATTTGAGCGCCCGAATTGAGGCGCTCAAGGCCTTGCAAGAAAAAGTCCGCACCGACGGCAAGCTCATCCCCTGGCTGTCCAAGCACGGCATGGAGGGTTTACAGGGCCTGTGGAGCCGCATTCACATTGAGTCAGGTTGGGAAAACGCCCTTGAATCCGCCTTGCGCGAGCGACTTTCGGCTTTGGAAGTCTCCCGCCTGGACATGGTGCGCGCCTTTGCCGCCGATGCACCGCCAGCCAAACTGTCGTTTTTCAGCCCGCCTTTGGCATCGGTCGCCAAACAACGCACCGGTTTGCCCGGCGCTTGCCGGCCCTTGTCGGATTACCTGCGAATTGCCGATGCCGGCCTGTTGGCACTTTTGACGGATTGGTTGCAAGGCTGCTGGACCGCCCCCACGCTGGAAGATGCGTTGGCTTGGCGAAGCCAGTTGCAAGCCGGTGAAACCCTGTTTGTGCAAGCAGGCCACGCGGTGGACCTGAACAGCGTGGTGTTTTATGCCCAGGACTCCGAGCAAGCCGGATTGCTGGGCCGCGCCCAAGACATTGAAAACCTCGAAAAGCAGCAACGCGCCCAAACTCTGATTTCTGAAGACAGCCGAAGCGCTCTGGTACGAGCCGAGGCGGCCTATGCCGACGCGGCACAGCGCTTGATCAGCGTGCGGCGCGAGGCCAGCGATAGCCAGTCCCGCACGCATGAATTGCAAGTGGAGACGCTTCGTTTGTCCCAATTGGTGGCGCAAACCCGTGCCCGCAGCGACCAAATCA
Source organism: Limnohabitans sp. Rim8 (assembly GCA_945877725.1). Taxonomy (GTDB): domain Bacteria; phylum Pseudomonadota; class Gammaproteobacteria; order Burkholderiales; family Burkholderiaceae_C; genus Limnohabitans_A. The sequence continues at coordinate 5,705 of CAMDXR010000084.1, read as the reverse complement.
ACAACGATCTGGCCGAAGTCGAGGCTTTGCTGGACGAGTTGCAAGAGCGCAGGGTGACGGCCGAAGCCCGTTTTGAAGAGCTGGACATGCAATTGGCCGATACCCAAGAGCGCCACGCCCAGTTGGACGAACGTGTCATAGAGGCCGAACGCAAATTGGCTGAATGCCGTGAGCAGCAGCGCAGCCTAGAACGCCGTGCCCAAGAAGCCCAGTTTTCGCAGCGCAGCCTGGATGCCCGGCGTGCCGAGTTGAACCGAACCATTGAAACGGCACAACAGCAGGTCACCAGCATCGATGCAGAAATGCAGCGTGCCCGGGACGAGCTCAGCCGATTGACCGATGCCGCAGCGCAAGCCGGTTTGCAAGACGTGCTGGCCATCAAAATGGAGCGTGAGCAGACCCTGGGTGCCCGGCGCAGCGCCTACGACGACCTGACCGCCAAGCTGCGTGCCAGCGATGAGCGCCGGGTTGGCTTTGAGCGAGAGCTGGACCCTTTGCGCCAACGCATCACCGATTTACAACTCAAAGAGCAAGCGGCACGTTTGGGCTTGGAGCAATACAGCCAGCTGCTGGCCGATGCCCAGGCCGACTTGGAGATCGTGGCCCAGTCCATCGAAACGGGTCAAGTGCGGTTGGCGGGTCTGCAAAACGAAATTGACCGCATCCACCGAGAAATTACGGCATTGGGGCCGGTGAACCTGGCCGCATTGGATGAATTGACCACCTCCCGTGAGCGCAAAATTTTCCTTGATGCCCAGTGCGCTGACTTGACCGATGCCATGAACACGCTGGAAGACGCGATCAAGAAAATTGACGCCGAAACCCGCGACCTGTTGGGGGGTACGTTCAAGATTGTGAACGAGCACTTTAGCCGCATGTTCCCCGAGTTGTTTGGGGGAGGTAACGCCCGCTTGGTCATGACCGGCGACGAAATTCTGGATGCTGGCGTGCAGGTGTTGGCGCAGCCTCCGGGCAAGAAAAACCAGACCATTCACCTGTTGTCGGGGGGTGAGAAAGCCCTCACCGCCATTGCGTTGGTGTTTGCGATTTTTCAACTCAACCCCGCCCCGTTTTGCCTGCTCGATGAGGTGGATGCGCCGCTGGACGATGCCAATACCGAGCGTTACGCTAAATTGGTCAAAGGCATGGGCAAAGAGACCCAGTTCCTGTTCATCAGTCACAACAAGATCGCCATGGAAATGGCCGAACAGTTGATCGGCGTGACCATGCAGGAGCAGGGTGTTTCACGCATTGTGGCTGTGGACATGGAGTCCGCAGTGTCATTGGCCGATGTGGCCTGAGGTTTGTTTATGTTGGATTCTATGAGCCCTCTGCAGATGAGTTTGGTCGCTATCGGGGCCCTGACCCTGGTGGCGGTGATGCTCTACAACTATTGGATGTCTCGCAAAAATGAACCCCGGCAGGCCGAGCCTCAATTGGATCCTTCGGGTTCTGCTGATGTCAGTCCGGACAACATGGCACACACAGACCCTGTGATGTCGGACGACTTTTCCAACTTGCCCCAGCCTGAGCGCAAGCCCCAACTGGACGCACTGATTGATGTGATTGCCACCATCGAAGTGGACCAACCCGTCTCGGGGGATGCCGCCTTGGCCGCCCTGCCTGCGACGCGACGTGTGGGCACCAAGCCGTTTCATGTCGAAGGCTGCAGCGAGCTCAACGGTGAGTGGGAAGCCTTGGTGGCAGGTCGACGCTATTCGGGTTTTCAAGCAGGGGTTCAATTGGCCAATCGCATGGGGGCACTGAACAACATTGAGTTTTCAGAGTTTGTGGTCAAAACCCAGGCTTTTGCCGACGCAGTGGGCGGTGCCGCCAACTTCAGCGACATGCTGGATGAGGTGGCCCGTGCGCGTGAACTCGACCAATTTGCCAATGACCATGATGCGCAGCTGAGCTTCACCTTGTGTGCCATAGCCTCGGCCTGGAGTCCTGGTTACATTCAGCAGCATGCGGCTCGCTTGGGGTTTGTGGCGGGGGTGATTCCCGGTCGCATGGTCTTGCCGTCACCTGTGGTGGGCTTACCGCCCATTTTGTCTTTGGCATTTGATACGCAGGCCGCCATGGCAGATGATCCGGCTTTGTCAGCCATTCGTGAGTTTTCGCTCAGTTTGGATGTGCCCCAAATTGCGCGAGAAGACCAGCCCTTTGAGCGCCTGCGAGAAGCGGCGCGTTTGCTGTCCGAACACATGGACGGAGTCGTGACCGATGGCAATGGCCAAATTTTGGGGCACGAGGTGTTAGACCAAATTGCCATGGATTTGCAGCAGCTTTACAACGCCCTCGATGCGCGTGAATTGTCGGCGGGCTCTCAGCAAGCCCGTCGGCTTTTCTCTTGACCGGGGCTGATTGCACCATGTCCCACCCGGACTTGTTTGGCGATGCGCCAGCAGATGATGCTGCTGAGGCTCAAAAAAACGTTTCTACCGAAGCTGCGCTACAAACCCCAGCACAACAGGCGGCCAGATTGCGTGCCTTGCTGCACCACCATGCGCATTGCTATTACACGCTGGATGCGCCTGAAATTCCGGATGCCGAATACGACCGACTTTTTCGTGAATTGCAAGCCCTGGAGTCGGCTCATCCTGAACTTTTGACCCCGGACTCCCCGACAAGGCGCGTGGGGGGGCGGGTGCTCGATTCGTTCCCAACGGTCACGCACCGGGTCCCCATGCTGAGCATTCGCACCGAAACCGACAACGAGGCCACAGGTGCAGAAGCCTTTGATGCCCGAATTCGCAAAGAATTGGGCCTGCTTGAAACCGATCCGCCCGTTGTTTATGTGGCCGAACTGAAGTTCGACGGTCTGGCCATGAGCCTGCGCTATGAAAACGGTGTTTTGGTGCAAGCTGCGACCCGGGGGGATGGCGAAACCGGGGAAGAGGTCACGGGCAATATTCGCACCATTGGGCAAATTCCGCTGCGCTTGCCGCAAGATGCTCCGGCCGTATTGGAGGTGCGTGGCGAAGTCTATATGCGACGGTATGACTTTGAAGCGCTGAACGCCCGCCAGCGGGACCGGATTGCAGCGGGCATAAAGGGTGAAAAAACCTTCGTTAACCCCCGCAATGCAGCCGCTGGCGCTGTGCGTCAGTTGGATTCCAGTATTGCTGCCGAGCGTCCGTTAAGTTTTTTTGCCTATGGCTTGGGCGACATGACACCCGCCGCTGATGGGGGGCCACAGTGGACCTCCCACTATGAAATGCTCCAGCAACTCAAGGCTTGGGGCTTTCCGGTGGCCGAACAAACCTCTTGTGTCAATGGCGCAGCTGGTTTGGTGGCTTTTCACCAACGCATGGCGGCCGAACGTGACGCATTGCCCTACGACATCGACGGTGTGGTTTACAAAGTCAATGCGCTGGCTTTACAAGCCCGGTTGGGATTTGTGACCCGCGAACCACGCTGGGCGGTTGCGCACAAATATCCAGCTCAAGAAGAAATGACCACAGTGCTGGCCATTGACGTGCAAGTGGGCCGAACTGGCAAACTCACCCCGGTGGCCAAACTGGCCCCTGTGTTTGTAGGGGGCGTGACCGTGACCAACGCCACCTTGCACAACGAGCTTGAAGCGCGGCGCAAGGACGTTCGGGTAGGTGATACCGTGATCGTTCGCCGTGCCGGAGATGTGATTCCCGAGGTGGTCTCGGTGGTCTTGGAGCGCAGACCTGCCGATGCAGCCCAGTTCACCATGACCGAGCATTGCCCCGTTTGCGGCAGTCTGGCCGAACGGGAAGAGGGCGAAGCTGACCACCGCTGCACGGGGGGGCTGTTTTGCAGCGCCCAGCGCAAACAGGCCATTTGGCATTTTGCGCACCGACGCGCCATGGACATTGAGGGTTTGGGCGACAAATTGGTGGATCAATTGGTCGACTCGGGCCAAGTCAAAACCTTGGCAGATCTTTACCACCTTGAGCAGTCGACACTTTCGGTGATGGACCGCATGGCAGAAAAGTCAGCCGTCAACTTGCTTGAAGCGCTGGAAAAATCTAAAAACACCACCTTGGGGCGTTTTTTGTTTGCCCTGGGCATCCGGCATGTGGGCGAGGCCACGGCCAAAGAATTGGCGCGCCACTTTGGACAACTCGAGGCCATCATGGTGGCCAGTGAAGAAGCGCTGCTTCAAGTGGCCGATGTTGGGCCGGTGGTGGCGCACAGCATCCGCAGCTTTTTTGACCAAGTGCACAACCGCGAAGTGGTGCAAGCATTGCGCGATGCGGGCCTCAGCTGGGCCGAAGGTGATGCCTTGGCGCCCACAGAAATGCCTTTAGCGGGTGTGACGGTGGTCCTGACCGGGACCTTGCAAAGCATGGGCCGGGATGAAGCCAAAGAAAAACTCGAAGCCTTGGGGGCCAAAGTGGCGGGTTCGGTCAGCAAAAAGACCCATTACGTGGTGGCGGGCGCTGAAGCGGGCAGCAAACTCGATAAAGCCCGCGAATTGGGCGTCCCGGTTTTGGACGACGAGGGTTTGGCCGTGTTGTTGGCGGGCCTGAAACCCTAACAACAATCAGGGTTCAATCGTCTTCTGCTGCGCTGATCTCGGGAAACAGCACCTCGGTGAATCCAAAGCGGCTGTAGTCGCGTATTCGCATCGGATAGAGCACCCCCACCAAGTGGTCGCATTCATGCTGCACCACCCGAGCGTGGAAGCCGTCGACCGTGCGGTCAATGACCTGGCCTTTTTCATCAAAACCTGTGTACCGAATGCGCGACCAGCGCGGCACCACGCCTCTTAAGCCTGGCACAGACAAACAACCCTCCCAGTCGAGATCTTCTTCGGTTCCCAAGGGCGTGATCACGGGGTTGATGAGCACGGTGCAGGGCACCACCGGGCGATCGGGGTATCGGGGATTGACAGCCGTTCCACCAAAAATCACCAATTGCAGGTTGACGCCGATTTGCGGTGCAGCCAAGCCTGCGCCGTTGACAGCCGCCATGGTCTCGCGCATGTCAGCGATCAAGGTGTGAAGCTCGGGGGAGTCAAACGACTGCATGGGCTCTGCCTTGCGCAGCAGTCGGGTATCGCCCATTTTTAGAATAGCTCGAATCGTCATGGTCTTATTATCAAAGAATAGTTAAAGTTGTTAGAACAGATGAATTTCGGTTCGCGCACAAATATTACAAAGTCATTCGCAATTTTAATGAGAATGGTTACTTGCTCTTTTATTGAATAATGTCATATATTAATTATTTGGTATTAATAAAAATCAATAAAGAGGTATTTAAAAATTTCTTAGATTTTTAAAATGCTTTTTCCATGCGGCGTGTTCCGGCTTGCTGCGTTTCGATCCATTTAATTTCTGATTGAGGCACATCCATAGAGACCTTGATGTGGCCAGCTTCCAGATAGGCCCTCAGGGTCTCAAAGGGAGGTTTGCCGGGGCTTTGAGGGTCCCACTTTTCAATGACCATGATGCCGTGGCCGGGTTGTTCCAAAAAAATCACCAATCTGGGGTCCATGGGGTCCTGCAGGGAGGCTGACCTGCTGAAGGCAACACAGGTGCCATTGGCCAAAGCGTCGGTACCACAGGACACCAATTGTTGGTAATAAGGGGCATCCAGTCTAACGCTTTCGACGAAAGCAGGGTCGTAATCGGCAATTCCGAGGTGCCCGTGCAAAATGCAGCGCACATTGGACACTTCGACAGTTTCGCCGCGTGAGTTAAGCCGGGAATGGGTGCCTGCGGCTT
>CAMDXR010000083.1 GCA_945877725.1 Limnohabitans sp. Rim8 | reverse complement strand
AGGCATTCAGCAAGGCCATGAGGCCGCCGAAATCCCCGGCGCACAGGCTTGGGCACAGTGCGGTTTTGAACTCACCCCAGCGTCTGACCACAGCCCATCAACAACAACCGGTTGGACTCGGGCCACCTATGCCCCAGCATGGGCCGCGCGCGGCGACAAGCCTCAATACGCAAACCGACGAAACGGCAGCAAAGCGCCCCGACCTTCCCGCACAATGACGCGCCCGATGACGCAACCGATAACACGCAATGTGCTGGTGCTGGGGGCCGGTTTGTCGGGCTCAGCCGTGGCGCACAGCTTGGCCTCGCGGGGTTGGTCGGTTCAGGTGATTGACCAAGGCGATGGCGTGGGTGCCGGCGCATCGGGCCTGCCTGTGGGTTTGGCCGCGCCCCATGTCTCACCAGACGACAACGTGCTGTCGCGCATCACCCGGGCGGGCGTTAGGGCCACCTTGCAGCGTGCTCGGTTGTGTTTGGTCAGCGGCTCTGACTGGGCTCCAACGGGCGTTATTGAACACCGCGTGGAAGGCAAACGGAGCTTACCCGCCGCTCATTTGTGGCCCCCCAGTGCGCACGAATGGAGCACGCAAGCCACGGCCCAACAATTGTCCGAATCGGGTTTGCCGCCAAACGCCCAAGCGCTTTGGCATGGCCTTGCAGGCTGGGTCAGGCCTAGGCAATTGGTGGCCGCGCAGTTGCAACCCCCCGGCGTGCAAGTGCTTTGGGGCCAACAGGTTCAAAGCATCAAACGGGTGGGGGATGTGTGGACCGCCTGCGATGCACAAGGTCAGCCCCTTGCGCAAGCGCCTTTGCTGGTGGTGGCCAGCGCGTTTGACAGCCTGACTCTGTTGCAACCCCTGGCGGGCGTTGACCTGCCACTGAACCCGTTGCGCGGTCAAATCAGTTTTGGCCTGATGGACGAACTGAACCCCGGCCAGCGCCAGCAATTAGCCCCTTACCCGGTCAACGGACACGGCAGCTTTATCAGCGGCGTGCCCACCCCAGAGGGCCCGCCGGGTTGGTTCATTGGCTCCACCTTTGAGCGCCAATGCCTGCAAGCGCCATTGCGACCTGAAGACCATGCCGCCAACCAACTGCGCTTAGCCAAACTTTTGCCCCCACTGGGCGAAGCCATGAAACCCCTGTTTGAGCCCCACACCGTTCAGGGCTGGGCGGGCTTGCGCTGCACCCTGCCCGACCGTTTGCCCGCAGTGGGTCCGGTGGACTCGGAACACTGGCCGGGCCTGTGGATGAGTGCGGGCATGGGCGCGCGCGGTATCAGCCTTGCGGTGTTGTGCGGCGAACTGACGGCGGCTTGGCTAGAAGACGAACCCCTGCCGCTGGCCCCAGACTTAGCCCGACATTTGGCGGCTGAGCGCTTCAAGCGCGACTGAATCGGGCATGAAGGAAGGAGGGCCACGCCGGCCCCCGGCAGTCAGACCCTTCTCAATAGCAAGTAATAAATTAATCAAATAAGTATTTTTTAGTGTTATTGCTGTATTGATTTAATAATAAAAATTTATATAGACAAATTGCCAAATGTATTTCAGTATGTTGTTTTAAAGCGTTGCTAGCGCTATTCACGGTTTCAGCTGCGCTTTAGCACACCGCAAAGGAGTTTTTATGGCCCGTCAATCCGCCTCACGCTACCTGCCTTGGTTGATCATGGCCCCAGCGGCTGTCGTGGCCTGGCCTTTCTCGGTTTGGGCGAGCGGCGGATTTGCCGTGTTGTTTCTGTTGGGCTGGCAAGACTTCGTCCAAACCAAGCAAGCCGTCAGGCGCAACTACCCCCTGACGGGCCGAATTCGTTATGGCCTGGAATACATCCGGCCCGAATTACGACAGTACTTTCTGGAAGACGATGAGCAGAAGTTGCCCTTTTCGCGCAATCAGAGGGCCATGGTCTATGCAAGGTCCAAGGTGCAAAACGACAAACGGGGCTTTGGCAGCATCAAAGACATGTACAGCCCCGGCACAGAATGGATTGCCCACTCGTTGCAACCCCTGCAGCCAGACCCGAACAACTTCCGCGTCGGGGTGGGCGGCTCTGGTTGCCAGCAACCTTATGCACTGTCCATACTCAACATCTCGGGCATGAGCTTTGGCGCCTTGTCACCCAATGCCGTGAAAGCCCTGAACCGGGGCGCAGCCTTGGGCCGGTTTGCGCACGATACCGGCGAGGGCAGCATATCCACCCACCACCGGGAACACGGTGGCGACTTGATCTGGCAAATTGCCTCCGGGTATTTCGGTTGCCGGACTGCCGATGGGCACTTTGACCCCGAGCGCTTCACCCAACAAGCAAGCTCCCCACAGGTCAAGATGATTGAGATCAAGTTGTCACAAGGGGCCAAACCTGGGCACGGCGGGGTGCTGCCCAAAGCCAAGGTCAGCGCCGAAATCGCCGAAGCTCGTGGCGTGCCCATGGGGCAAGACTGCGTTTCACCCGCTCGCCACTCGGCATTTACCAACCCGGTGGAGTTGCTTGAGTTTTTGGTTCGTCTGCGCCATTTATCTGGCGGCAAACCGGTAGGCATCAAGTTGTGTGTAGGGCATCCAGCCGAATGGTTTTCTTTGGTCAAAGCCATGCTACAGACCGGCATCACCCCCGACTTTGTGGTGGTGGACGGTGCCGAAGGAGGCACCGGGGCCGCCCCCATCGAATTTGCCGACCATGTGGGCATGCCCTTGCGAGATGGCTTGCGACTGGTGCACAACAGTTTGGTGGGCGCTGGCTTACGCGACCAGATCAAGATTGGTGCCTCGGGCAAAGTGATATCGGCTTTCGACATTGCACGTTGCCTGGCCTTGGGCGCCGATTGGTGCAATTCGGCCAGGGGGTTCATGTTTGCGTTGGGTTGCATCCAGTCACGCAGTTGCCATACCGACCATTGCCCAACGGGTGTGGCCACCCAAGATCCGGTGCGTCAACGGGCCATTGTGGTCACCGACAAAGCCGAGCGCGTTTATTACTATCACCTCAACACTTTGCACGCCTTGGCCGACTTGCTGGGGGCTGCAGGCCTTAACAGCCCGGCCGACATGACACCCCACCACCTGATGGTGCGCAATGCCCAAGGCCAAGCCCGAACATTGGCCACCACGATTGACACGCTGCAACCCGGGGAACTGCTGAACCACGCAGGCGGCGCGGCAACGCTACCCAGCCCTTTCGCAGAATTTTGGCAGGCCAGTGAGGCCAGCCATTGGGGTTTAAAGACCCACTAAACACCCACTAAAGACCGGCTAAAGACCGATTAAAGACCCTTTAAAGCCCATTGGACTGGGCCTTAAGCGAACCCGGTCCGTCACTTCATTGCATCGGCAGGACGACGCGATTTCACATAAGCATCGGTTGGCTGGTAGGTTTTACCGTCGGCATAACGCCACTGCACCATGGTGCCTTTGCCACCACGCAAATCGAGTTTGCCAACATAGGCACCCATGGTGGATTGTTGGTCAATCGCGCGGAATTCGGCCGGACCAAATGGCGTGCTGAACTTGAGGCCGCGCATGGCAAGCACCAGTTTTTCGTTGTCGGTCGAATTGGCCTTTTTGATGGCCGCAAAAATGGCTTGCATGGTGGCGTAGCCCACCACCGAACCGACCTTGGGGTTTTCGTTGAACTTCTTGTAATAGTTGGCTGCAAAGCTGGCGTGTTCTTTGCCGTCCAGTTGGTCCCAAGGGTAGCCCGTCACGATCCAACCCTTGGGGGTTTCGTCTTTCAGCACCTCCAGATATTCCGGCTCACCGGACAACAAGGACACAACCGGTGTTTTAGGAAAGACGTTCCGCTGGTTGCCTTCGCGCACCAGTTTGGCCAGATCGGCGCCAAAGGTGACATTGAAAATGGCGTCCGGCTTGCTGGCCATGGTGGCGGTCAGGGTACTGCCCGCATCAATTTTTCCTTGGGCAGGCCACTGCTCTCCCACAAACTCCACATCAGGCCGTTTGGCTTTAAGCAACTCCTTGAAGCTGGCCACAGCGCTTTGACCGTATTCATAGTTAGGGGCAATGGTGGCCCAGCGTTTGGCGGGTAATTTGGCCGCTTCTTCGACCAACATGGCGGCTTGCATATAGGTGCTGGGGCGCAGGCGGAAGGTATAGCGGTTGCCTTTTTCCCAGACGATGGCATCGGTCAGCGGTTCACTGGCAACAAATAATCGCTTGCTTTTAGCCGCATGGTCCGCCAACGCCAAGCCCACATTGGACAAAAAGCCACCCGCGAGCACATCGACTTTTTCCTTCGAGGTCAATTCAATCGCGTGGCGCAAAGCCTCATCAGGCTTGCCTGCGTCATCGCGGGCAATGACCTCGACTTTGCGACCCAACAAACCACCCTGTGCATTGATTTCTTCGACAGCCAGTTGCCAACCTTGTTTATAGGGCTGAGTAAATTGGGGAATGGCAGAGTAACTGTTGATCTCCCCGATCTTGATCGGGGTCTGAGAAAAAACGGGGGTCGCTGCGGCAAGGCTCAAAACGCCAGCGGCAATCAGTCGGTTCATAAAGGAGTCCTGGGAATAGCGTTAAAAACCAAGACTTTACCAGCGAGTCATCGCCCTGTCGCATGCGGGACATCAAATAAACACGCGACGCCACTTGATTAGCACTAAAAATCAGTTCGAATTCAACACGGATCGGTTGGCTACTCTGGTGGATTGGGTCAAGGTGCGCAAATCAACAAATTCCGGCTCCAACAAGGTCACCGACTCGCTCGATGAAGTCATGACGGTTTCTCGCCAAAACTGGTCTGCTCCCCCGCTCTGCCATTTCTTCTGAACCCAGCCAAAACTGGCAATGGCTGCAACCAAGGCTGATACCAAAATGGTGATCAGAAAGGTATGGCGAAAAAACAAAAGGGTGGTCAGCGTTGATTGGGATTTCTCTCTGGACAAATCAACCAACTCGTCCATTACCGAAGAATCTTCGGGAATAAACTGCCCATCATGGGAGCGAATTACTGAATCCGGATTTCCACCCAACAAATGCGCCACTTTTCGAGCCGCATTTTCTTTGATGGAAGCCGTATAAAAGAGAGAAACGCCGCCGGACTCCAACTGCTGGATTTGGGCAACTGACAAACTCGCGCTATTTGCCAATTCAGAAATTTCCAATTGCTGCGAGACACGCCATTCGCGCAATATTTCACCAATGATTCGATCAGTGCATGTATTTGACATTTTGTAACCAAGTCAAAATATAAAATCGTTATTTTGTAATTATTTGGTTACATATTCAACATAAAAATTCATTTAAAAGAAAATATTTTATTAAAAATAAATTACCAAAATAAACAAAAAATAAAAAAGCCGCAAACATTGCGGCTTTTTTTAACAAAAACAAAAAATCAGAAGATCAATTTGACGCCCGTCTTGCTTTGCAACACTTCGGCCGTGACGCCCGGTGCCAACTCAACCACCTTAAGACCTTCGGGCACCACGTCCATCACCGCCAAGTCGGTGATGATGCGGTCCACCACACCCACCCCGGTCAAGGGCAAGCTGCACTGGGGCAAGATTTTCATGTCTTCGGTGCCGTCTTTCTTTTTGGCAACGTGTTCCATCAAAATGATCACGCGCTTCACACCCGCCACCAGGTCCATGGCACCGCCCATGCCCTTGACCATCTTGCCGGGGATCATCCAGTTGGCCAGATCGCCCTTTTCGCTGACCTGCATGGCCCCCAAAATGGACAAATTGATCTTGCCGCCGCGGATCATGGCAAATGATTGCTCGCTGCCGAAGATGGACGAACCCTTGATGGTGGTCACGGTTTGTTTGCCCGCGTTGATCAGGTCGGCATCGACCTCGTCTTCGGTCGGGAAAGGGCCAATGCCCAACATGCCGTTTTCGCTTTGCAACCACACCTCTTTGTCGGCGGGTACAAAGTTGGCCACCAAGGTGGGGATGCCTATGCCCAGGTTGACATAAAAACCGTCTTCCAGTTCGTGCGCCGCACGGGCGGCCATTTGGTCTTGACTCCAGCTCATATCAAACTCCTGCTTTCTCGGTGATCGTGCGCTTTTCAATGCGCTTTTCTGGGTGCTGGTTCAGCACAATGCGGTGCACGTAAATACCGGGCAAATGCACGCTGTCGGGGTGCATGGCACCGGTTTCGACAATTTCTTCGACCTCGACCACGCAAATCTTGCCCGCCATGGCCACCGCAGGATTAAAGTTGCGCGAGGTGTAGCGGAACTGCAAATTGCCTGATTTGTCTGCACGATACGCTTTGACCAAGGACACGTCGGGCACCAAGGCACGCTCCATAACGTAAGTCTCGCCATCGAACTCACGCAATTCCTTGCCGTCGGCGACCATCGTGCCCACCCCGGTTTTGGTGAAAAAGGCCGGAATGCCCGCACCCCCTGCCCGCAGCTTTTCGGCCAGCGTGCCTTGCGGTGTGAAATCCAAAGCCAGCTCGCCAGCCAAAAATTGGCGCTCGAACTCTTTGTTTTCACCCACATAAGAGGCAATCATTTTTTTGATCTGGCGGGTTTCGAGCAGCTTGCCCAAACCAAAACCATCCACGCCTGCGTTGTTAGAGATAGCGGTCAAGTTTTGCACCCCGCTGTCGCGCAAGGCATCAATCAAGGCCTCGGGAATACCGCAGAGGCCAAAACCCCCCACGCCAATCAATTGCCCGTCAGCCACGATGCCCTTGAGGGCTTCGGCTGCGGATGGAAAAATCTTGTTCACACCGGACTCCATAGAAGGAAGAAAACGCTACGATACTACGTAATCCAGTAAGTAGTTTTTCGTAGAGCGCAGCCCTTAGGAAAAGCCATCCCATTCATGACCCAAGACATTGATTACCGCCTCGCCTTTGACCTGGCCCCGGTCGGCATGGTTTTGTCGCGCAACCGCACCATGGTGGATTGCAACCAACGCGTGTGCGACATGTTTGGCACCACCCGCGAACAACTGATGGGGCAAAGTTTTCAGGTGCTCTACCCCAGCGCCGATGAATACGAGCGCACCGGACAACGCATTGCGCCCCTCCTGAACGCCAATGGGGTGTATGCCGACGACCGGGTCATGAAACGCGTGGATGGACGCTTTAAAGGCGAAACCTTCTGGTGCCATGTGACCGGACGCGCCCTTAACCGCGACGCCCCGCATGAAGCAGGCATCTGGACATTTGAAGACTTGTCGGCCCGCAAACCCGTGAAAGCCGAGCTGACCGCCCGCGAACGCGAAGTGGCCGCCCACCTGATGGACGGGCTGACCAGCAAAGAAATAGGCCGCGCCCTGGGCATCAGCCACCGAACGGTAGAGATTTACCGCGTGAAACTGATGCGCAAATACCAAGCCTCAGGGGCCGCAGATTTGATACAGAAATTGGTGCGGGGGTGAGGGCAAAAGGAAAAGCCATTCCTCGTAGAAGACAGCGCGCGCCTGCATTTAAGCCAAAACAATCTGCGTCGTACTGAAAGATCCGTTAATGGTCAGGGACCAAGAGTTGGCCGCTTGAGCTGGATCGATATAGGTCAGACGGTTAGAGCTTGCGTCCCAGTTGATCTGAGTTTGTTGATTGGGAGTCAGGCGCAGGGCCGATAAATCCAACAGATCGACGTTGCTAAAGTCCGCCAAGGTGTCGCCGTTGATGTTCGCTCCCAGGTCGTACTTGACACGGTCGGTGCCCGCCCCGGTTGTCATTCGGTTTGCGGCTGCATTGCCCCAAATCACATCGTTGCCACCACCGCCCACGGCGTTTTCAATGACCACACCAAACGCAATGCCCACATTGAAACCCATGCTGGGGTCAACCACACCGATTTTCGGCAAGTTCGCAATTGTTCTTGTTTGGTCATTGGCCACCTTGACACCCGAGGCGTCGTAAAAATCAAAGGTCGCAATCAATTCGACAGCCAAACCCGTGGGCATGGTAGGGTCGGTCAGGTAGGTCCATTCGCTGTCGTTGTTTGTCCTGGACAAATAACCCACCTGATTCACGACACCGCCACTGGTATAGATGGCCTTCATGCCAGTGATGTCTGCGCGGCCTGTATTGGTGCCTTTTAAATCAGTCTCCAAAATGGTTTCAGAAAATACATATTTAGCGCCACTGAACAGGCCCATGCGGCTCATGTGATCGCCCCCGCGCAAGTCGATCACCGCAGCCTGGTTGCCCAATTGGGTCAGTGTATCGTTGCCCCGGGCATCCCAGATCGTGTCAAAAACAGGGGTGTTGCTGTTATAGCTGTAGGTCGTGTCGGTGGTGTTGTAGCTCATGTTGGCACCGTACAAATGTTGCAGCGCTGCAATGTCGTACACACCGGCTTTCCAGGGCGTATAAACCTCACTTTGGGCAGGCAAGAGCGACTTGGAAATACCCCCGACCGATTCAAATGGTTTGTAATAAGACATCAGGGATTCTTGCGGGGTATCGGTCAGGGGTGTGTCATAACTGCCCCCCGACACAGTCCCTAGGCGGTTGGCGGCTCGCTCTGTGGTTTTGGTCTCTCCGTACCACCCTTCCAGAGCAAGCGTCGTATTTTCGAAGGGGTGATCCAAGCCCATGGCATGGCCTAGTTCGTGCGTCACCGTTTGTTTTTCCAAGCCATAAGCAGACCCAAAGGCATTGGCCTTGGGGTAAGCCAGTGCATCCGTGACCAGAAAAAAGTTCCCCGAGCTGTCGACTGTTTTGGAGTCGTATTGACCCGGCTGATAGGCAAATCCGAGCGTACTATTCGTTACGCCGTATTCGGCAACTGTGCCTTTAAACAAGCGAAGATCAGCGCCCCTAGCAGCGGCATATTGTTGCGAATCAGCACTGACATTTTCAGTGAACACCACATTGGAAAACGATGCAAAGTTGGCAAAAACATCGCGCACAAACGCTTTTTCTTGCACTGAGTAATTCATACCTGCTTGCACCGTTTTCTCTGTATTTAAGCTGTCGATATAAGGAGCTCCCGTGTCTTGAAACGCATAGCTCAAGCTCAATGCTGCTGCACTGCTGCGGCCCGTTGGACGCTGTACGTCGCTTGCTGCCATGGGCAACCAAGATGCCTGTATGAGTGGCGTAACCAAGCCTGATGTGGTGGCCAGACCGTCGTTGCTGATCAAGCTTGCAATGCCCATGCTGGGGTCTGTGCTGCTCAATCTGGTGGTGTTGATCACATAGTCAGTCGAGGCAATCCAGCTTGGAACGGCGGTGTCCATGGCCAGCGGGGCCTGAACAATGATGCTCGCAACACTGAAAGTGACCGATTGATCTGCGCTCGAGCCCCCGCTGTCCGTGGCCGTAATCGTCACCGCACCTGCTTTGGCTGCAGTGGGTGTGCCAGAAATGGTACCTGTGGTTCGGTTCAGCGTCAGCCCAAGAGGCAATGTGCCAGCCGTCACGGTATAGGTAAATTGGTTGCCCGCGTCCACATCTGCAAAACGGGTGCTCAGGTCGAGCGTTGTGAAAACGATGCCCACTTGACCCGATTGGGTGGGGACGGTGCCGACCGTCGTCGGCGCGTCGTTCTCGGATGAGACATTAAACGTTAGGGTTTTCTCAGTTGAGGTGTCCGCCCCACTGTCTGCGGTCCCGCCATCGTCAGTCAGTTTGAACTTGATGCTGCTGTAAGCGTTGCCGTTGGCATTGCTGGCCGGTTTGAATTGAAGTCCGGACAAAGCGGCTACAGGAATCACTTGGTTTGCTGACACATCCACCCGGTTCAATTGCAGCGTGCCCGCAGCAGGCAGGGCGGTGATGGTGATGCTTTTCAGTGCATTGTTGCCTCCCAATGCATCGGCAAAACCAAAATCAGAGGCCAGCAAGGTGTATGAACTGTCTTCCGCAATCGCCAAGGTCTTGTCTGAACCCGAGGGTGCTTTGTTGGCAGCTGCGGGGGCTGCGTTATCTGCGACGGGAACAGGGTTGATGGGCTTGTTTTTCTGACCACCCAGAGCTGCCCCGGCAACACCTACGCCTGCGCCCAAGGCGTAAAAAACCCAGTTGCCACCGGCTGAGGCCATAGCGCTGGATGTCGGCAGGGGCTCTGAAACTTGAACCACCTGAGCAGCGGGTGTTTCAGCCATTGCCTTTGGCGCGCTGAGGTCGTTGGAATCCAAAGAATCGGTGAGCTCAGTGGAAGTAGAAGAGCTGGCTGTTTGGATGCTGCTGGTGCTATCGGTTACAGGGGTTACCAGGGTTGCGGCGATTGCGTTTTCTTTTGCGATCTGCTCAAACGCTTGACTGACCCAGAGGGCGTTTTCAGCTTCCAAGGCAATTTTTTCAGCCCGGGTTGGACGTGAAGGTTTCTTTTTGGCTTTATCCCGCAACGGATTGCCTGTTAAAGCGCTTGAGTTGGGGGGCGTCAAAGCCTCGGG
>CAMDXR010000082.1 GCA_945877725.1 Limnohabitans sp. Rim8 | reverse complement strand
ATGTCGCGATCAACCCAGGCAACTCCGGGGGGCCGTTGATCAACATGCGTGGCGAGGTGGTGGGAATCAACAGCCAGATTTACTCCCGCTCGGGCGGCTTCATGGGCATCTCGTTTGCCATTCCGATGGACGAGGCCATGCGAGTGAGTGAACAGTTGCGCACCAACGGACGCGTCAGCCGGGGTCGAATAGGCGTCCAAATTGCAGCGGTGACCAAAGAGGTCGCTGAGTCCATTGGTCTGGGCAAAGCCCAAGGGGTTTTGGTGCGTGGCGTGGAAGAGGGGTCGCCGGCAGAAAAAGCAGGCATCGAAGCCGGTGACATCATCACCCGTTTTGACGGCAAGGTCATCGACAAGCCTGCAGATTTGCCCCGTGCAGTGGGCAACACCAAGCCAGGCAGCAAGGTGGGGATCAGTATCTTCCGCCGGGGAGGCAGCAAAGATTTGAGCATTACGGTGGCCGAAATTGAAGCAGAAAAAGTCGTTGCAGCTGCTGCACCCGTGAAAAAAGAAACCATCACCAAGGAGCAGTATCTTGGTTTGACAGTCAGTGACCTGAACGATGCCCAAAAGAAAGAGTTGCGAGTTCGTGGTGGTGTTCGGGTGGACGCTGCAACCGATGCTGCAGCACGCGCAGGCATTCGCGAGGGAGATGTGATTTTGGCCGTCGCCAATTCAGAGGTCTCTTCGATCAAGGAGTTTGAACAAATCATGAGCAAGATTGACAAAAATCGACCGGCCAGTGTGTTGATTCGACGCGGCGATGGCGCTCAATATGTGCTCATCCGCCCGACAAAATAAGCCTCCTGAATTGTCAAGAGACCATTTTTTCCGGGGGACATTGAGCTTAAATTCCCGTCTTCCAAGGGGATTTCAAAAAAATAAGACGTGGGCGCAAAACTTTTTTAAAGTTTGCGCCAACTAACTTTTTCGGGCACTCATGATGAATTTAGCTAAAATTGTTGGCCTTGACCATTGATTGAGGGCATAAAGCGCAGGGGTAAATTCACGATGCGGGATTTCCTACAGGAGTCCAGCAGTGATCCACAGATGGCCCACATGTTGTTCAACCAGATGTCAGTCGAGCTGTGGATAAGTTGTGGATAAAATCCATGTTGCAAAGCTGCAACGACCTGCCAAACGTGTTTTTGGGGCTGTTCTTGAAGGCCAATTTGCCTACAATGAAGCTCCAACTATCGCAGTTGCCATTGATTGTTGGTTCAGGGCGCGTCACTACCAGACGCGCCCTTTTTTCTTTTACGGATCCTTGATCCACAAATACTTGCAGACCTTGCTTGATGAATCACATCAGAAATTTTTCGATCATTGCCCACATTGACCATGGCAAATCCACGCTGGCCGATCGCTTGATTCAACGCTGCGGTGGGCTCGAAGCGCGAGACATGGAGGCCCAGGTCCTGGACTCGATGGACATCGAGAAAGAGCGGGGCATCACCATTAAGGCGCAAACTGCTGCGCTGCAATACAAAGCCAACGACGGGCAGGTGTACAACCTCAATCTGATTGACACGCCCGGGCATGTGGACTTTTCTTATGAGGTGTCGCGCTCGCTCTCGGCCTGCGAGGGTGCACTGCTGGTGGTGGATGCCAGCCAGGGCGTTGAGGCCCAAACCGTGGCCAATTGCTACACCGCCCTCGATTTGGGTGTCGAGGTGGTGCCTGTGCTGAACAAAATGGATTTGCCCAACGCGGATCCTGAAAACGCACGCAGCGAGGTCGAGGACGTGATTGGGATCGATGCCACCGATGCGATTCCTTGTTCGGCTAAAACCGGCATGGGCATTGATGAAATTCTGGAAGCCGTGGTGGCCCGCATCCCGGCCCCCAAAGGCAACCCGGATGGGCCCTTGCGGGCGATGATCATTGACAGCTGGTTTGACACGTATGTCGGCGTGGTCATGTTGGTGCGCGTCGTCGATGGGCAGTTGATCAGAGGCGAACGCATCAGGATGATGGCCAGCAACGCCGTCTATGAGGCGGGTAGCCTGGGGGTGTTCACGCCCGCCAACCAACCCCGCGAATTTTTGCGGGCCGGGGAAGTGGGCTACATCATCGCCGGCATCAAGGAGCTACAAGCGGCCAAGGTGGGCGACACCGTGACCTTGGAAAAGAAGCTGCCCAATAACCAAGGCCCGGCCACCGAAGCATTGCCCGGCTTCAAGGAAATCCAGCCCCAGGTTTTTGCAGGCCTGTACCCGACTGAAGCCAACCAATACGATGCCCTGCGTGACGCACTCGAAAAACTCAAGCTCAACGATGCTTCGCTGCATTACGAGCCAGAGGTCTCCCAGGCCCTGGGCTTTGGCTTCCGTTGTGGCTTTCTGGGATTGCTGCACATGGAAATTGTGCAAGAACGCCTAGAGCGCGAGTTCGACCAAGACCTGATCACCACCGCCCCCAGCGTGGTGTACCAAGTGGTCAGGGGCGATGGAGAGGTGGTGATGGTGGAGAACCCCTCCAAAATGCCCGATCAAGGCAAGTTGGAGGAAATTCGCGAACCAATCGTCACAGTGCACCTTTACATGCCACAAGACTATGTGGGCCCGGTCATGACCTTGGCCAACCAAAAGCGGGGCATACAACTCAACATGGCTTACCACGGACGCCAAGTCATGCTGACCTATGAAATGCCGTTGGGTGAAATCGTGCTGGATTTCTTTGACAAGCTCAAATCGGTCAGTCGCGGCTACGCCTCCATGGACTACGAGTTCAAAGAGTTCCGCACCTCGGATGTGGTGAAAGTCGATATTTTGCTGAACGGTGAGAAGGTCGATGCCTTGTCCATCATCGTGCACCGCACCCAGGCTCAATACCGTGGCCGTGCTGTGGTGGCCAAAATGCGCGAAATCATCAGCCGTCAAATGTTCGATGTGGCCATTCAAGCGGCCATTGGTGCCAACATAATTGCCCGTGAAAGTATCAAGGCTTTGCGCAAGAACGTCCTGGCCAAGTGTTACGGTGGCGATATTTCACGCAAACGCAAGCTGCTCGAAAAGCAAAAAGCGGGTAAAAAGCGGATGAAACAAATTGGCTCGGTCGAGGTGCCGCAAGAAGCATTCTTGGCCATTTTGCAGGTAGAAGATTGATGCAGTTTTTAACGTCTGTGGTGTTGGCCGCTTTTGTAGGCTATGCCGGAGCCTGGTATCTGGGCTTCATTGAAGGCAACTTTGCGCTGCTTTTGCTGTTGGCCACCGTGGTTTCAGGCATTTATTGGTTGGCTGAGCGGTTTGTATTTTTGCCTGCCAGACAAAATGCAGCCGCCCAACTAGAGGCCGAAACCGCTCAACGCCGTGCCGAACTCACCCGAATGGGCATCGACAGGGTTGATACCAACACCCAGGAAGCCCGAGACAAGTTGTTAATGCAGCCCTGGTGGCTTGACTGGACGGCTGGCTTGTTCCCGGTCATCGTCGTCGTGTTCATCTTGCGTTCTTTTTTGTTTGAGCCTTTCAAGATCCCCTCGGGCTCAATGATTCCCACGTTGCACATCGGCGACCTGATTTTGGTGAACAAGTTCCACTACGGCATCCGTCTGCCGGTGGCCAACACCAAACTCACCGAGGGCACTCCCGTACAACGCGGTGCTGTGATGGTCTTTCGTTACCCCCCCAAACCCAGCGTGGATTACATCAAGCGGGTGGTGGGTGTACCCGGGGACGAAGTGGCGTATCTGAACAAGCGTTTGACCATCAATGGCAAACCCGTTCCTACCCAGGAGTTGCCGGACTTTTTTGACGACTCCACAATGCGTTACGCCAAACACCGCAGCGAAATTTTGGGGGCCAAACCACACCAAACCCTGGTAGACGATGACCGTCCGGCCTTTGTTCCGGGGGCAGACCAATTTCCAGGCCGTGACAATTGCAATTACACCGTTGAAGGCGTGACCTGCAAAGTCCCTGCTGGCCACTATTTCATGATGGGTGACAACCGCGATAATTCGCTCGATTCGCGTTATTGGGGGTTTGTCCCAGATGCCAACATCGTGGGCAAAGCTTTTTTTGTCTGGATGAATTTTGGCAATCTCAAACGCATCGGCTCATTTGACTGAGGTAAAAGTGGCCACATCTTCCGCTTTGTCCGAATTACAAATTCGTTTGGGTTACGCTTTTCAGCAGGCCGGCTTATTGCAGCAGGCGCTTACGCACCGAAGTTTCAGCGCAGACCACAACGAACGTCTTGAGTTTTTGGGCGATTCGGTGCTGAACTTGTCGGTGTCACACCTGTTGTATGCCCAGTTGTCCAGCTTGCCAGAAGGTGATTTGTCTCGCATAAGAGCCAATTTAGTCAAACAAGACACGCTGCACCAATTGGCTAAAACGCTGGAGCTGCCTGCCGTCATGCGCTTGGGTGAAGGGGAAATGCGCTCTGGCGGTCAAAACCGCCCTTCTATATTGGCGGATGCGCTAGAAGCCATCATTGGCGCGGTCTACTTGGACGGTGGTTACAGTGCTGCCCAAGCCTTGGTCGCGCGGCTGTTTGACAAGTTGGATATCAATCCCGACATGCAGGCGGTGGGTAAAGACCCCAAGACAGAACTGCAGGAATGGTTGCAAGGCCGTAAACTTTCTCTGCCCAAATACACGGTGATCGGTACCTCTGGTGCAGCGCATCGACAGCAATTCGAAGTCTCCTGCGAAGTGACTGAATTGCGTCAAACTCAACAAGGCTCAGGCGCATCGCGTCGTGCAGCTGAGCAAGCGGCGGCTGCCGCCCTGCTGCAAATCCTCAAATCTGAAAGCGCCGCATGAGCACCGATAAAAAAACCACCGCTCCCGAGCGCACCGCGCACGAGCAATTGATGCGCCGCCCGGTTCAAATTGCAGGAGTGACCATCCAGCCACGCGATGCCTCTGAAGACGCTGAATTGCCTGCCCTTCCTGTTGCGGCTGAACCCGTGGCGGTTGCGGGCCAACGCTGCGGCTTGGTGGCCATTGTGGGTAAACCCAACGTGGGCAAATCAACGCTGTTGAACGCTCTGGTGGGGCAAAAAATCAGCATCACCTCGCGCAAGGCCCAAACCACGCGCCACCGCATCACGGGTATCCGCACCCAAGGGTCGGCTCAGTTTGTTTTTGTCGATACACCCGGTTTTCAGACCATCCACGGCACAGCCCTCAACAAGTCGCTGAATAAAACCGTGGTGGGGGCTGTCAGCGACGTGGATCTGGTTTTGTTTGTGGTGGAGGCAGGCAGTTTTACCCCGGCCGATGCCAAGGTGCTGGCGCTGCTCAAACCCGGTATTCCGGTCTTGTTGGTAGCCAACAAACTGGACAACGTGCACCGCCGAGCCGAAATTGCGCCTTGGTTGCAAAGTATGCAAGCGCACCACGCCTTCACCGAGTTCGTGCCCATGTCGGCCAAGCAACCCAAAGACATCGTGCGCTTGTTGGACATCTGTGAAAAATACCTGCCTGAGCAATCGTGGTGGCACGCCGAAGACGAATTGACTGACCGCAGCGAGAAGTTTCTGGCGAGTGAGATGGTGCGCGAAAAACTGTTTCGCCTGACGGGTGACGAATTGCCCTACACCTCCACCGTGGTGATTGACAAGTTTGACGAAGAACCCGGCCGCACTTCCAAACGCATGCTGCGCATTGCGGCCACCATCGTGGTCGAGCGCGAAGGCCACAAGGCCATGGTGATTGGGGACAAAGGTGAAAAACTCAAGCGCATTGGCACCGAAACCCGCGTGGAATTAGAAAAACTACTGGATGCCAAGGTGTTCATCGAGCTTTGGGTCAAAGTGCGTTCCGGTTGGGCCGACGACGAAGCGCGTGTGCGCAGTTTTGGCTACGAGTGAGTTGTTTCTGACCAATGGCCATCAAGCGGATTGCAGACGAGCCAGCCTACGTGCTGCACCGCTACGACTGGAGTGAAACCAGTCTGATTCTGGATGTCTTTACCCGCCACCACGGCCGAGTGGCGTTGGTGGCCAAGGGGGCCAAGCGGCCGAGTTCCAGCTTTCGTTCGGTGTTATTGCCCTTGCAGGCCTTGTCGCTGGCCTATGGCGGAGAGGGCGACATACGAACCCTCAAATCAGCCGAATGGGTGGGCGGGCATGTCATGCCGACAGGGGAGGCGCTGATGTCGGGCTACTACCTCAATGAACTGCTGATGCGACTGACCGCCCGGGACGATGCCCACCCGAATCTGTTTGATGTCTATGCCGCGGCGGTTCGTCTGCTGGCCAGCGGTGACCCCGATGCCTTGCAGTGGGCTTTGCGCGGATTTGAATTGCTCATGCTCAAAGAGATGGGCTTGTTGCCTGGACTGGACCAGCAAACCCTGACCCTCAAGCCGCTGGTGGCCACCGAATATTATGTTTTGGTGCCCGAAGCCGGGCTGCAATGGGTCAATGGCGACACCCGAAACGCCTTGTTGGGCGCGCAGTGGCAAGCCCTGCAAAATGCACTGGATTCCCCGGGCCCTATGGCCGCTTTGCTGCGCGAATGTGCCGACTTGCTGGTACAACTGCAACGCCCTCTACGCTTGTTGCTCAACTACCATTGCGGGGTGGGGGCCCTGCGCACCCGCCAAATGATGCTGGACTTGCAAACCTTATGACCTCTCAAACTGCTCAAAACCATCGCGTTGCCTTGTCCGTCAACGTCAACAAAGTGGCGCTGCTGCGCAATTCCCGACACCTTGGCATTCCCAGCGTGACGCGCGCGGCAGTTTTGTGCCTGCAAGCGGGTGCCAATGGCATCACCATCCACCCCCGCCCGGATGAGCGCCACATCCGGGCCAGCGATGTGCCTGAGCTGCAAGCGTTGATGAAGGCTTGGCCCGACCGCGAGTTCAACATCGAGGGCAATCCTTTTCACAACCTCATGGCGCACATACGCGCAGTGCGCCCGCACCAAGTGACCTTTGTGCCCGACAGTGAAGGGCAGTTCACCAGTGACCACGGTTGGCAGTTTCCGCAAGATGCCGAGCGATTGAAGCCCTTGATTGCCGAGTGCAAGGCTTTGGGTGTGCGGGTCAGTTTGTTCATGGACCCGATACCCGAGCAAATGGCAGCGGCCCGCGCCGTGGGCGCTGACCGGGTCGAGCTCTATACCGAGCCCTATGCGGCAGCTTGGGGCACGCCCGAGCAAGCTGTGCAGCTCCAGCGCTATGCCGATGCGGCCGCCGCAGCGGTGCAGGTGGGGCTGGGTTTGAACGCTGGCCACGACCTGAACCGGGACAACCTGCCCGCCTTTGTGGCCGCAGTGAAAGGCTTGCAAGAGGTCTCCATTGGCCACGCGTTCATGGCCGACGCTCTGGAGATGGGCTATACCGCCACGGTCGTGGCGTACCAAAAAGAACTGTCAACGGCGGGATGAGCCTCGCATGATCTACGGCATTGGCACCGACATTTGCGACATCCGTCGCATCAAGGCCAGTCTAGAGCGGCATGGCGAGCGCTTTGCTGCCAAGGTTTTGAGCGATGCCGAGTTGGTGACCTGGAAAGCCCGAAGTGCCCGCTGGCCCGAACGTGGCGTGCGTTACTTGGCCACGCGCTTTTCGGCCAAAGAAGCTTTCAGCAAAGCCATAGGCCTGGGCATGCGCATGCCCATGACCTGGCGGCTGTGCGAAATTGGCAAGCTGCCCAGTGGGCAACCCTATGTGGTGCTGCACGGCAAGCTAAAAGACTGGTTTGAAGCCAAAGGCTTGAGTGCCCACATCACCGTGACCGATGAGAGCGAATACGCCGCCAGCTTTTGCGTGGTCGAAACCTTCCGCGAACAAGGATTGCCCAAGCCCCACTCCGACCTCCCTGCGAATGCGGAGATCCATGACCCCCTGAACCCTCTCTGAACCTTTAAGCCCCATCGGCCCCCCTGATCATGACCCTGCACGCCCCCCTGATTTTGGACATTGAAGGCCAACACCTGACCGACGTTGACCGTCGCCGCCTCGCACACCCCCTCACGGGCGGCATGATTTTGTTTGGCCGTAACTGGCAAAACAGAGCGCAGCTGACCGACTTGTGCGCAGAAATCAAAAGCATACGTCCTGACCTGCTGATTGCGGTGGACCACGAGGGGGGACGTGTTCAACGCTTTCGTACCGATGGTTTTACCCCGCTGCCGCCGATGCGAGCCTTGGGTGAGCTTTGGCACAAGGACCTGAAAGGCCAACCTGGCTCGGGGGCTCTCAAGGCCTGCGAGGCGGCCACATCGGCAGGCTTTATCCTGGCCAGCGAGCTGCGTGCTTGCGGGGTGGACTTCAGTTTTACCCCGGTGCTGGACCTGGACCATGGTGAAAGCTGTGTCATCGGTGACCGATCTTTCGACCGCGACCCCCGCGTGGTCAGCTTGCTGGCGCGCAGCCTGATGCACGGTTTGTTGCAGGCTGGAATGGGCAACTGCGGCAAGCATTTTCCGGGTCATGGTGCGGTCAGGGCCGACTCGCACACCGACATTCCAGTAGACAAACGCAGTCTTAAAACCATCCTGGCCGACGATGCGGCGCCTTACCCCTGGTTGTCCAGCGTGCTCACGGCCATCATGCCTGCGCACGTTATTTACACCCGTGTCGATGCCCGGCCTGCCGGTTTTTCCAGACGCTGGTTACAAGACATCTTGCGCGGTCAAATGGGATTTCAGGGGGCCATATTCACCGACGACCTTTCCATGGTCGGTGCCCGCCAACTGGAAGGCCGCAGCCTGAGTTACACCGAAGCGGTGCTGGCGGCATTGGATGCAGGTTGCGATCAGGCGCTTTTGTGCAACCAGTCTGTGGGTGGCGGTGCTGCGTTGGATGAGGTGCTCGATGCCTTGGCAGAATCGGTGGTGAAAGGCCAATGGTTGCCCAATGAAGCCAGCGAAGAGCGACGCTTGAATTTGCTACCCAGGGCCCTTGGGCGCTCTTGGGACGAGTTGGTTCGCTCAAGTGATTACATGCAGGCACTGGATCGCTTGCCTTGACAACCTAAGTTGCCATCCTAAATTTTGACCTCTAACCGTCTTAGTTTGCCTAGGCAAAAGGTCAGCAGTTCGGCGTTTCGCATGTGATCTCTCAAATGAAAAAAACCACAAAATGATCAACTGGATCGTCAAAATCATCGTTGCGCTCTTTGGCTTGGTTTTCTTACTGGGCCTGTTGGTGGCGTTCGCCCTGTTCATTGTTGTGGCCAGTTTGCGTTGGTTGTTGACCGGAAAGAAGCCGCAATTCGTATTTTTCTTGAGCCAGTACAGTGCGATGCGAAAGAATTTTGGTCAAAAAGGATTTCAAGGGCAGGACAATCCCGGCCCACAAGCCCCATGGGGCCGGGGTCAGCGCCCAGCGTCAAATGACCAAGTGGTGGATGTCGAGGCCAGAGAAGTGGTCGAAGACGCGCCCAAATTACCGGATAAACGCAATTAAACGCAGGACGGGCAGCATCCCCCTATCACGCCATCTGCTCACATGCTTGCCTAACGATAGTGATTTGTTTATTCAGGCCACACCGCTGGGCATGTAAATTGACTTCTTATTTAAAAATACTACCCATGTTTATATTATCAATAATGTAATAAATTAATTTTTTTAAGATAATAAAAATATACAATTTTTTGTTAAATTAGCGCTCTAATTTCTATCTTTATATAGATCGTATTGGGGAGTATGTATGAAAAAAATCCTTCAACCTTATCGGTTGCCCTGCACATTGTTGCTGGCTTGCATGGTTCTTGGAGGATGCGGTGGAGGTGGAAAAGTCAGTCGTTTTTCCGCAGACAGCATGACCAACACTGGCTCCAGCCTCAGTGGTACTGTGATTGACGGTTACATCGAAGGGGCTGAGGTCTGCCTAGACCTGAATGGCAGCTTGAGCTGCGATGGCGATGAACCGAAAGCCATCACCATTGCCGGAGGTACTTTCAGGCTGGACACCACGGGGTTGACCTCAGATGCGATCAAAGCAGCACATTTATTGACCCATGTGCCTGTGACTGCCAAAGATGCAGATGATTTGGGCCAAACGCTCGAAAGCATGGGCAAGTCAGCGTTTAGCTTGTTGGCTCCTGCTGCCTATTACGTGACGGACAGCAGCGCCATGACCGGGGCCGTGATCAGCCCTCTGACCACGATGGTCTCGCACGACATGCTGACCCGAGAAAGCAAGCTTACGGACGCCGAAAAAGCAGTACGGGGGCATATGGATTTGCCTGATACAACCCGTTTAAATCAGGATTTTGTAGCGGCATTAAAAGACGCAGACCTGGTTAAACAAATTGAAGCTCAGCAACTGACAGAAAAAGCCCAAATTCTGGCCTTGGCCATTGGGCAAATAAACGGCGAGATGCTGAAAGCTGAAGCCATCAAAACTAACAAAAAACAGGCGCTGCTTGCTGCGCTGGGTTATTTGCAAATCCGCGTGCCAGAGTTGCACCAAGCGTACAAGGCAGGAAAAATCAAACAACCAACGATTACCAGCTCGGTGGATCGTGTGTCGAGTGCCTTGAAAACTCTGTCAACGCCACCCGTAACAGCTGATTT
>CAMDXR010000081.1 GCA_945877725.1 Limnohabitans sp. Rim8 | reverse complement strand
CGAACATGCGCCACTGCTGGCAATGACAACAGCACCCGCTTCAAAAACATCTCGTACTCCGCCATTTCAGAGGTCATGACCATGAGCACGTAATCTGAGGCGCCCGTGGTGGCATAACAACTTAGAACTTGAGGCGCTGCCTCGACGGTGGCCTCAAATTCGCTGATGACTTTTTCAGTGTGCTGGGCCAAATTGACTTCAACCATCACCATCAGATTAAGGCCCACTTTTTTGCGGTCCACCTGCACGGTGTAGCCACTGATGACACCTTGGGTCTCCATCTCTTTGATTCGATTCCAGCAAGGTGTGCTTGACAAACCCACACGCTCCGAAATTTGCTGGACCGTCAAACGGGAATTTTGTTGCAGGATTTTCAGAATCTTCAGGCTGTGAGCATCAATCATCTTTTTATTCTAGGCCATCCATTCAAAAAGAATACTTTTCTGCAAACCAGGGTTTAGCCTAGACCTATAAAGAATTATTAACTCCTTGCAGCTCTCTACATTCGTGATCTGAAATATGGATTTCGACCATTGTTTCGATTTCCAAAGTTTTTAGCCTGCGCTGTGTGTCATTCAATGTCACCGGCGCAGTTTTTTCATTTTCAAGGTGACCCACATGAAAAAGTCAATTTCTTCCATGCCATCCATGCGCACCCGCAGCATTGTGTTGTTGTCCGCCGCATTTTGGGGTTTGACCGCATTTTCAGCGCTAGCACAGACCAAAGTAGTAGCTTTCACAGCGATTGTTGAGCACCCTGCACTCGATGCCGTACGCGATGGTGTACTTGAAAGTCTCAAACAAGCTGGTTTTGTTGACGGGAAGAACTTCAAATTTGTTTATCAAAGCGCACAAGGCAGCCCAGCTACCGCAGCTCAGATCGCCCGTAAATTTGTAGGCGATGGGGTCGATATCATTGTTCCTGCTTCTACCCCATCGGCCCAAGCCGTGGTTTCAGCGACCAAAGATATCCCCGTGGTGTTCGCAGCCATCACTGACCCTGTTGCGGCCAAACTGGTCAAATCATGGAGCCCATCGGGCACCAACGTTACCGGCGTATCTGACCTCTCCCCAATCGATCGCCACCTGGATCTGATCACCAAAATCATCCCCACCGCCAAGCGATTGGGCGTGATCTACAGCCCAGGAGAAGCAAATTCAGTTGCCTTGGTTGAAATTTTGCGCAAAGAGACCAAAACTAAAGGCATGACTTTGGTTGAAGCCCCCGCTCAGCGCACCGTTGATATTGCCGCAGCAGCTCAAAGTTTGGTGGGCAAGGTGGACGCGATTTATGTTCCCACGGACAACAATGTCATTTCAGCCATTGAGTCAGTCATCAAAGTGGCTCAACAGTCCAAGATACCGCTGATCGCAGCCGACACCGATTCGGTCAAGCGCGGTGCCATTGCTGCACTTGGAATGAATTACCACGATCTGGGTTTGCAGACGGGTCGCATCGTGGTCCGCGTGTTAAAGGGTGAAAAGCCTGGCCAAATCAGCCCTGAGTTGAGCCAAAAATTCGAATTGCACGTCAACCCCGAAGCCGCCATGAAACAAGGTGTGACCTTGTCGGCTGACTTCATCAAATCTGCCGCAGTCGTCATCAAGTAAAGCCTTCATTTTTTCACCTCAAGGGCGCACAACCGCGCCTTTGAGCATGAAGGTTTTGCGCACTTGGCTTCCCAAGTTCGGCATGTAGCGAATCAAGAAGCAGCTGCCGTCCCTGCTTGCAAATAACGCCAAACCTGCAACACCCCCTTTTACCGTCCCGCCTGCATGGCGGTTTTTCACAACGCTCGTCATTGCGGGCCACGCGCAAGGCTTGAATGCCTGTGCATTATTTATTTGCCGACCATGTTGTCATTGATTGCCACTTTAGGCGCACTGGAGATCGGGCTCATTTATGCCCTCGTCGCTCTGGGTGTGCTGATCACTTTTCGAATTCTCAATTTTCCCGATCTCACGGTCGATGGCAGCTTTCCCTTGGGCGGAGCCGTCGCAGCCATACTCATTGATCATGGATACGCCCCTTTACTGTCCACCACACTGGCTTGTATAGCGGGCGCTGCGGCAGGTTACGCCACCGCCTATTTGCATGTACGCCTGAAAATCATGC
The DNA here is from genome assembly GCA_945877725.1 of Limnohabitans sp. Rim8. Lineage (GTDB taxonomy): Bacteria > Pseudomonadota > Gammaproteobacteria > Burkholderiales > Burkholderiaceae_C > Limnohabitans_A. Next base: position 8,425 of record CAMDXR010000081.1, on the reverse strand, counting down.
AGTTGCTGTCCAGCATTCTGGTCATGATCGCTCTTTACTCCATCAACCTGCGCGTGATGGGCAAGCCCAACGTGCCATTGCTGGACAACGTGACTGTGTTCACCCTACCGTTCATGGCCGATTGGGGCGATCAATGGCTCAAGCCCGCCGTGCTGCTGTTGATCGTCATCGTGGTCAAACTCTTGCTTGATGCATTTTTTGCCACCGATTTGGGGTTGGCCATGCGTGCCACAGGCGGCAGCCCTCGCATGGCTCGTGCGCAAGGCATCTCCACAGATAACATGACTCTGGCGGGTCTGGCTCTGTCCAATGCCATGGTGGCTTTGGCTGGCGCTTTGTATGCGCAATCGCAAGGGGGGGCCGATATTTCCATGGGAGTCGGCACCATCGTCATTGGGTTGGCCGCCGTCATCATTGGCGAAACCATGATTCCGAGCCGACACCTTTTCTGGATCGCGCTTTCATGTGTCTTAGGGGCCATTCTTTACAGATTTTTTATTGCACTGGCACTTAACACCGACAGCCTTGGCCTGCAAGCTCAAGACCTGAACCTGGTCACTGCGGTGCTGATCATTTTGGCTTTGACCGTACCGGCGCAACGTGCTCGCTGGAAACAACGAAGCGCCAGTCACTCATCTAACAACAAAACAGTCAAGACAGGCGCGACCTTATGAACCACATGCTCGACGTCAAAGACTTACATCTGACCTTCAACCAAGGCACCCCTATTGAAAACCGTGCGCTCCGCGGCTTGTCGCTGACCATGGAAAAAGGGGAATTCATCACCGTCATTGGTTCGAATGGTGCCGGCAAATCAAGCTTCCTCAACACCATCAGTGGCGACTACGGGCCCGACAGCGGCAGCGTCCAGATAGGGGGGCACGATGTCACGCGTGAAAAAACATCTGAACGCGCTGGACGCGTTGCCCGGGTATTTCAAGACCCATTGGCCGGAACCTGTGAAGGTTTGACAGTGGAGGAGAACATGGTTTTGGCCATGATGCGCGGCAAGCGCAGGGGCCTGCGTTTTGCCTTGAACTCAAAGCGGCGCGATTTTTTGCGTGAACAACTCTCAGCGCTTAACCTGGGCCTGGAAAAACGTCTGGGTGATCGCATGGGTTTGCTCTCTGGCGGGCAACGACAAGCCGTGAGTTTGCTGATTGCTTCACTCACCACCAGCGACATTTTGTTGCTGGATGAACACACCGCAGCGCTAGACCCTAAAGCAGCTGCCGATGTCCTGGCCTTAACAGAAACCTTGGTCAAAGCCAACCAACTGACCACGCTCATGGTGACCCACAGCATGCGCCAAGCGCTGGACTATGGCACTCGGACCATCATGCTGCACGAAGGCCGCGTGATTCTGGATGTGCAAGGTAAGGCCCGGCAAGGTCTAGAGGTGGCTGATCTTTTAAAAATGTTTGCCGCCAAAACAGGGCAAGCCCTGGACGACGACAAATTGTTATTGAGTGCTTAAAAGCCAACGCCAACGCCTTTACAAATCCCACTCATCACGCAGTGGGTCGAAGACAAGACACGCCTTCTTCACTATTTAGCGATGTCGGCAAAAACCGTCATTGCCATAACCTTCTCAACACCCGGGTTGAATTTTCATGACCACACCGAGCAATTTGCAGTTTTCATCACGTATTTCCTTGGTCGAATCATCGGCCATCCGAGAGTTGTTCAAACTGTTGGGTAAACCCGGAATCATCAGTTTTGCAGGCGGTTTTCCTGACAGCAGTTTGTTTGACGTCCAAGGCATCCGTGAAGCCACCAACGCGGCCCTGTCTGAAGACCCCTCAGCTGCACTGCAATATGGCGCGACAGAAGGTTATGGCCCCCTGCGCCACGAAATTGCCCAATTCATGCACCAAAAGGGCGCTGAAGACGTCATTCCTGAGCACCTCATCGTGACCACGGGTAGCCAGCAAGCCCTTGATCTGCTGGGCAAAGTCATGATCAGCCCCGGCGACAAAGTGATTGTGGAAAGTCCCACCTTCCTTTCGGCCATACAGTGTTTTCGCCTTTATGGCGCCGAGTTAATCAGCGCACCAGTCGATGCAAACGGCGTGAAAACCGATGAACTCGAGCAACTGATCGCCCAGCACAAGCCGAAATTTGTTTACCTGATCCCCACCTTCGGCAATCCCAGCGGGGCACTTCTCAGTGCAGAGCGAAGGATTCAAGTGCTGGCCATGGCAGTGAAACACAAAACCCTGATCGTTGAAGACGACCCCTATGGCGATCTGTATTTTGGCGAATCTCCGCCCCCCAGTCTGCTGGCCTTGACCGCCAAAGTACCTGGCAGCCGAGAACTGCTGGTGCATTGCGGTTCTTTGTCCAAAATCCTGTCGCCCGGATTGCGGGTGGGCTGGATGATTGGCCCAGAGCAGTTGCTGGCCAAAGCCACCATGTGCAAGCAATTCAGCGATGCGCACACCAGCACATTTGCGCAGGCCACCGCAGCGCAATACCTTAAATCAGGTCGCATGCCGGGCACATTGACTAAAGTTCGGGCTGTGTATGCCCAACGTGCACAAACCATGGGCGAAGCGCTGCGCATCACCCTGGGCAGCGCCATCGAATTCACTCAACCGCAAGGCGGCCTCTTCATTTGGGCGAAACTCACGGGGGCATTCGATAAGCCTGCTGATGGCAACGCATTGGCCAAACGCGCCATAGAAAAAGGCGTGGCCTTTGTCCCCGGAACACCCTTCTTTTGCAGCCATCCGGATCCGGCCACTTTCCGACTCAGTTTTGCTACCGTAGCTGAAGACAAAATTCTGGAAGGGGTCAACCGCCTGGCCCAAGCCTTGTGAGCTAAGACCACCAATCAGGGGTACCCAAACCAGCGATAATGCGCACCTGCATTCACGTCCGGACCGGGCGCTTGCCCGATCCCCAAGGACTTCCCCCATGAAAAAGAACTTTCCACTGCAAGCCGAAGGCAAGCACCCTGACCGGGTACTTGAGGCTGTGAAACACGAAATCCGCAAATACTTCAAGCGCGAACGTAACCGTGCACTGCCCAAAGACGTGGACTTTTGGGACTTTGACTGCAAAGTCGGCCTGACCGCCGACACCGCCGAAGTGGTGCGCGTGAGCGCCGTGATTGAAGCCGTAGACACCGCCGCCAAAACGGGTGCAAGCTCTGTTTATGTCGAGATTTTGAGCAAACACGGCATTCGGGTACTCAAGCCGCAAGTCGCACAAGAAGTCGCTGACCCCTCCATGCACAGCGACCAGCACTGAATAAACCGAAACGCCTTATTGGTAAAGGCGCGCATGGATGCCCATTCGTAGCTGGGCATGACAGACGAGGGCAGTGCGCCTCAACTGTCTTGGCCTCAAGCTTTTTCTTGTAGCAGTTTGCATAAATCGTGCAGCGGCACTGCCTGAATGTGGGCAGCCATGGGGTAGCTTTCTGAGCCGGGGTAGACCACCCACTTTTTAGTGGGCTTCAAATCTTCGCAGGCGCTGTAAAACCCGCGTTCGAGCTTAGGCGAGAGGCTGCGTTTGAACTCGACTGCCCACAACTCGCCCCCCGGCCAGGCCAGCAACAGGTCAATTTCGGCCCCACCACTGGAGCGATAAAAAAAGGGCGTTACGCCCTGCGGTGCACACGAAAGCAGACTTTCAATGCAATGCCCTTCCCAACTGGCGCCCACCACCATGTGCGAAAGCAATTGATCGCGTGTGCCGATACCCAGCAAGGCGTGCAACAAACCCGTGTCGCGAACATAGACCTTGGGGGCTTTGACCAAGCGTTTGCCGATGTTGGCATGCCAGGGTTGGAGGCGGCGCACCAGCAATAAATCGCACATCAAACCGATGTAACTGTTAGCGGTCTTCGCGTCCACGCCCAGATTGCGCGCCAACTGGGCCACATTCAGCATGCCGCCCTGATGGTGCGCCAACATGGTCCAGAAGCGGCGCAGGGTTTCGGCGGCAATTCGGGGGCCCAGCTGCGGAATGTCGCGCTCCAGATACGTGCGGATAAAGTTCTCGCGCCATTGCAAACTGCGTGCCTCGCTGGGTGCTTGCAGGCTCAAAGGAAACCCGCCGCGAAGCCACAGTGCCTCTTGTGACGGGGCGCCGGTTTCAAGCACGTTCAAGGCCGACAACTCCAAATAAGCAATGCGCCCCGCCAGTGTTTCGCCCGATTGCTGCAATACCTCCAGACTGCCCGAGCCCAGCAGCAAATAGCGACCAACGCCAGCGCCTGCTCGGCGAGCCTGATCAATCAGCCCACGCAACAAAGGAAACAAACCCGGCACACGGTGCACCTCGTCCAAAATCACCAACTTGTCGAGATGGGCCTGCAAATACAGCTCGGCTTGGTCCAACTTGCTGCGGTCACGTTCAGACTCCAGGTCTAGATACACATGGGGCTGACTGCTGCCCATCTTCAGGGCCAGCGTGGTTTTGCCGACCTGTCGCGGCCCCAACAGGGCTACCGCTGGGGAAAAGCTCAGTTCGTCACGTAAAAGAGGTTCAAGAATCCGACTGTACATCCTTGCAATTATGGAGTTTCATTCCATGTTTTGCAAGGATATAAAACACTCAAATACCTCAGTTGCAACTCAATTTACGGGTCACAGGCGTCCGAATGCTCGCGCGATGCTGCCCCCAAAAGACCGCTTGACCAACATTCTGGACACCCTAGAGGCCATTGGCCGAGTGCGGATGATCGGCCACGGAGCTTGGGGCCTTGTTTGATGCCGCCAGCAAACCTCAAACTTCTTGCCAGTTGTCCCCTGGCATCACGCGCAGCATGAACTGATCAAACAAAGGCACAGTGAATGCCGTGTCGCCGTGGCTTGGGCTCCAGACCATGCCTTTGTTCATCAGGCTGCTGCGCAGCATGCCCAGAACATTGACGGTTCGCCCCAGCACAGCAGCGATATCACCTGAACGGTGTGGCCCCGCGCCCAATGAAGCCATGGCCCGCAGGTAACGCCGTTCGCTGGGGGTGCAGCGCTCAAACCGGGTTTTAAAAAAGCTTTCATCCAAGTCGGCTTCGGTTAAAAACCTGGCCCGCTTGACATCCTCGCGGGAGATGGGGCTTGCGGTCGCTACGTCCCAGGTGTACTTGCTCCACATTTGCAAAAAGTAGGGGTAGCCTTCGGTGTCTTGGTAAATTTCTTCGATGGCTTCGGGCAAAAACACCACTTGCAATTCTTCAGCTGGACGGGCGATGGCCAAGCTGGCGTCGGCCAGCGACAAGGGACCGATCATGGGGAAATCAAACAAGCGTTCTGAATAAGATTTGGCATCTGCGGCCCGCGCCAACAACTGTGGCAAGCCCGCCCCGATCAAGGTGACGGGCAACTTGGCTTGGGCGCAGCGATGCAATGCGGTAATGAGTGCAGCGAGTTCGGCCTGTTTCACGTATTGCAGCTCGTCAATGAACATGGCAACTGCGGTTTGGGCACTTTGGGCCGCCAAACCCACTTGCTCCAGCAGCACCGCCAGATCGCCCTCCAAATCGCCGTTGTCAGCCAAACCCGGCTCGGGCTCAAAATCCAGGCTCACCTCAATGTCTTTGTATTTGACTTTCAGTGCTTTGGCGAAACCGGCCAAGGCGCGCAGGCCCCGTATTGCAAATTCTTTGGCTGATTCAATCGCGCTGAGTTTCAGCAAAATCAAACGCAGCTGGGGTACCAGCAAGGCGGGCAAAGATCGGTCTTCGGAGGCTTCTATTTTCAGGGCATAGATACCGCTGGCTTGGGCATCTTGGCGCATGCGGTCCAACAGCACGGTTTTGCCGACACCCCGTAAACCCACCATCAAAACGCTTTTAGCGGAGTTACCAATCTGGATGCGACCAATGGCTACGCGCACTTTTTCACGCAGTTCGGCGCGTCCCGCCAGCTCGGGTGGTGGGGTGCCCGCGCCCGGCGAATAGGGGTTAAGAATAGGGTTCATGTTTGAAGTATATCTAAATTAAGCATTTATAAGCTCTTAACTTAATTTACTTAATATTGGTATACATCCCTACGCCCCCCGCATTACCGCCCCCATTACCGCCCGCATTACCCCCGCATTACTCCCGCATAAAAAGCCGCTCAATCACCCCGCGCATCCATTGTTGGTCGGAGTCTTGTTCGGTGCTGCTGTGCCAGACCAGGTTGACTTCGTAAAAGGGCGCTTCTTCGATCGTCCACATTTGCAGTTGCATGCGCTGGCTCAGGTCGCGGGCGTACATCTCGGGCACGATGCACAGCAGGTCGGTGGTTTGTGCCAACTCGGCAATCGCGCCAAAGTGCCGGGGGCGCACCAGAATTCGGTCTTGCAGTTTCATGCCCACCAGCATTTTTTCCACGCTCTCGTGGAAGGTGGCGGTGGGTGAGACCACCACAAAACGCACTTGCGTTAATTGCGCGTGGCTCAGTACCTGGCTGCTGCCGCGCGGGGTGGGTGACCAGTCTTTAGAGGAAATCGCCATGTAGCGTTCCCTGAACAGCAACTGGCTGCGTATGCCCCGGTGTTGCGGCTTGAGGATGCCGATGGCCATGTCGATGTCTCGCGCCTCCAGTGCGGCTGCCACTTGGGATGCGTCCACCGACACATTAGACAAGCTTGCTTGCGGCGATTCGGTGCGCAGTGCCGAGGCCAGGCGTGGCAAAAACAGAATTTCGCCCAAGTCAGACAAAGACAAACGCCAATGGCGCTGGCTGCTCAGGGCGGCAAATGGCTGGTGGTTCAACACCAGGCTTTCCATGGCCAACAGCTGCGACTGCATGGCGGGGGCCAGTTGTTCACACAAGCGCGTGGGCTGCAAGCCCACGGGTGAGCGTACAAACAGCTCGTCGCCAAAAAAGTCGCGCAATCGGGCCAGGGCGTTGCTGGTCGCAGGCTGCGACAAAGCCAGCGCCTTGCCTGCCGCCGTGACAGATCGGGTGCGGTGGATCGTCACCAACACACGCAATAAGTTCAAGTCAAGTTGTCGAAAGTTCATGCTTCGGCCATGGTTGAAACGAATAAGGGTTGCTACCTATTATTCACTTGATCAATGTACATCATTGGAAAAATCCATTTGCAGCCACCTTGCGCCTCGCCTACATTGAATCGGTTTCATGGGTCACTCAAGGGGTTCCAAGCCCCGCGAAAGGTTTCGGGCATGGCTGAACGGTCGTTTGTGCAAGAGGTGCAAAAGCTTCGCTTGGGCGATGGAGACGAGTTCCACGGCGAAGGCATTTTGGCCGTCACCAAGGCCTTGCTGCAGTCGGGCGTGTCTTATGTGGCGGGTTACCAAGGGGCCCCCATTTCGCACCTGATGGATGTGCTGACCGACTCGAACGAAATTCTGCAAGAGCTGGGGGTTCATTTCGAGCACAGCGCCTCTGAAGCCACGGCGGCGGCTACTTTGGCCGCATCGGTCAATTACCCCTTGCGCGGCGCGGTGACCTTCAAGTCCACCGTGGGCACCAATGTGGCCTCTGACGCGCTGGCCAATCTGGCCTCGGGCGGCGTCACTGGCGGGGCCATGCTGATTGTGGGCGAGGACTACGGCGAGGGCTCCAGCATCATGCAAGAGCGCTCGCACGCTTTTGCCATGAAGTCGCAAGTCTGGCTGATCGACCCGCGCCCCAATTTGCCCAGCATCGTGCGTGCGGTCGAAAAAGGCTTCGAGTTGTCCGAAGCCAGCAACACCCCGGTGATGCTGGAACTGCGCATTCGGGCCTGTCATGTGCATGGCCGTTTTCCGACACGGAACAACGTGCGGCCGCCATTTACCCTGAAAGACGCCATCGAGAACCCCAAACGCGATGTCAACCGCATCGTATTGCCGCCTGCCAGTTACCTGCACGAACAAGAAAAAACCCAGCACCGCTGGCCCGCTGCGGTCAAGTTCATTCAGGCGCATCAGCTCAATGAGTTTTTTGCTGAAGGGTCTCAAGACTTTGGCATCGTCATGCAAGGCGGCTTGTACAACGGCGTGGTGCGGGGCTTGCAATTGCTGGGTCTGGCCGACGATTTTGGCAACTCGCAGGTGCCGCTTTACGTGCTGAACATCACCTACCCGTTGGTAGACGAAGAGTTCAAGGGGTTTTGTGCAGCGAAGCGCGGCATGTTGGTCGTAGAAGAAGGCCAGCCCGACTTTATAGAGCAAAACATCCACAGCATCCTGCACAAGGCGGGCCTGAACACACAGGTACACGGCAAAGACTTGTTGCCCATGGGCGGTGAATACACAGGTGGTGTGTTGCTCAAAGGGGTTCGGGCGTTCATCGAAAAATATGCACCGCACCTGTTGACTGCGCCGGTTGTTGCAGTTAAAGCGGGCAACAGCTTGGCGATCAGTGAAGCGGTGGCCCAAGTGCATCCGCGTCCACCCTCTTTTTGCACAGGTTGCCCAGAACGGCCGATTTTCACGGCCATCAAGATGATCGAAAAAGAGCTGGGCCAGCACCATGTG
>CAMDXR010000080.1 GCA_945877725.1 Limnohabitans sp. Rim8 | reverse complement strand
ACTGGATCGGTGTTACTGGTCATTTGGCTGAGAACAGACGACCAGTCGGCCACCGAGGTGGAGGATGTCCAGGTCACTCGGGCAATTTGAACTTCGGTTTTGGTGGGGTCAAGACTCGAGACGAAGGCTGCCCACGAGGTGCCGTTTGAGTCCGATTGCCTGAAGGTGCTGGAACCTGCCAGAGGGTTGCTCACTTGCAAGTTGAGTGTTGGACTGTTCTCGTTGATGCGAAACCCCAAAACACTGCCTGAAGCCAGGGTGTAATTAGAGTAGGTAAAGAACAAGTCGTAGCTTGCGGTGTAATTGGTCAACGTGACGTTGCGGATGACAATTTGTGCAGGCATGGATTGAGCTTTTTTGGAGTTGAAACTTTAAAAACATTAATTACTTATGTTTTTGGCGATTTTTATCAAATTACATACTAACATCCATAAATTTAACTATCAAATTGTCATGCACGGATTTATCAATTCAATCTATAAAAATAAATACTAAAGTTTTTTACTAGCGTTTAGTAAGTAGTTCCACCAGCCCACCAGCCCACCAGCCTTCACCGTGGCGTGCCCAGCGCCAACTGCCAAGCCAGCTGGTTGTGCCGCTCGATCAGTGGCCCCATGTCCACGGTGGTGATTTCGCCTTGGCGCACCACCACCCGCCCGTTGACTACGGTGTAGTCGGCGTGCTCGCTGGCGCACAGCAACAGCGCCCCCACCGGGTCGTGTACCGCGCCCCCCGCCATGCTCAGCGTGTCGGTGCGGAACATCGCAATGTCGCCGCAAAAACCCGCTTTGATTTGCCCCAGCTCGTGGGCGCGGCCCAGCACCTGCGCGCCACCGCGTGTGGCCAGGCGCAGGGCATCGCGGGGTGTCATCTCGGCAGGGCCGCTGTCACAACCAAAAAGGGTGCGGTCGGTCACTACGCGTGGGGCTTCCAAAGCCCGGCCCACGCGGGCCAGCAGCATGGCTTGGCGGGCTTCGTTCAGCATATGGGCAGCGTCGTTGCTGGCGCTGCCGTCTACCCCCAAGCCCACGGGTACGCCCGCGTCGAGCATTTTGCGCAGCGGCAAGATGCCGCTGGCCAAGCGCATGTTGCTGCAGGGGCAATGGGCTATGCCGGTGCGGGTTTTGGCAAATAAATAGGTGCCCTCGTCATCCAGTTTCACGCAGTGGGCGTGCCAAACATCTGGGCCTACCCAGCCCAGGTCTTGGGCGTATTGGGCGGGGGTGCAGTTGAACTTCTCTAGGGTGAAGGCGATGTCGTGGTCGTTTTCGGCCAAGTGCGTGTGCAGGCGCACGCCGTGGGCGCGGGCCAGTTGGGCGGCTTCGCGCATCAGGTCCTGGCTCACGCTGAAAGGGGAGCAGGGGGCCACGGCCACATGCGTCATGGCCCCAAAGCTGGCATCGTGCCAAGTTTCGATCAGGCGTTGGGTTTCTTTCAGGATGGCGGGTTCTTTTTCCACCACGCTGTCGGGGGGCAAACCGCCTTGCGATTCGCCCACGCTCATGCTGCCGCGTGTGGCGGTAAAGCGCATGCCGATGGTGTGCGCGGCTTCAATGCTGTCGTCCAGACGCACGCCGTTGGGGTAAATATAGAGGTGGTCAGAGCTGGTGGTGCAGCCGCTCAGCAGCAGTTCGGCCATGGCCACCTGGCTGGACACCCGCACCATCTCGGGCGTCAGGCCCGCCCAAATGGGGTACAGCCCCTGGAGCCAGCTGAACAGCTCGGCGTTTTGCACCGCAGGAATCGCCCGAGTGAGCGACTGAAACATGTGGTGGTGCGTGTTGATCAGGCCCGGCACCACCACATGGCGGCGCGCATCAATGACCTCGTCCACCTGGGTCAACAGGGCGTCGGTGCTTTCAGCGGCCGGGATGATGCGCTCAATGCGCCCATCGCGAATCAGCAGCGAAGCGTCTTTCAGTTCGGTGTTGGCATCGTCTTGCGTGGCAATGGAGCGGGCGCGGTGAATCAGCAGGGTGGGCATGGACGTGTCCTTGTGGGCAATGGGTCAGGCGTAAGAATCAAACGGGTTCATCAAAGGTATGAATAATTCACGGCCGAATCCCCGGTGTCCTTTAAATTTCAAGGCGCTTGGGCGAGCACCGCATTGCCGAGCGTCCCGGGCTGTGCTGGTTGTGCAGTTTGTGCATGCACGGGCCTGATTGTGCCGCAAGCACTGGGGCCTTTTGTAGGGGGCGGACGCACCGGCACCGCTGTATCAGTCCTGAAGCCAATAGCCGGGTTTGGCGTAGATTTTCTTCAGGTGTTCAATGAAGAACCGCACTTTGGCTGGCAAGTGCTTTTGTTGCAGATAGACGGCAAGAATGTCGTAGGCGGGGAGGGCGAAGTCGTCCAACACGGTCACCAGTTCGCCTCTTTGCAGCTGCTTTTGTATCTCCCAGGTGGAACGCCAGCCCAGCCCCAGGCCTTCGCTGACCCAGCGGTGCAGCAGTTCGCCGTCGTTACAGTCCAAGTTGCCCTCGACTTTGACGGTGACGGCTTTGCCGTCTTTTTGAAAGTACCAACCCCGTTGTTGTCCTCCTTGCAGGTTAAAGGCTAGGCAGTTGTGCTGGCGCAGATCATCCAGGGTTTGGGGCTTGCCGCGAAGCTGAAAGTAAGAGGGTGTGCCGCACACCACCCGCTGGTTGGTGGCCAGCTTAATGGCCACAAAGTTGGGGTCAATTTGGCCCCCAATGCGCAGCCCCAGGTCATAGCCTTCGCGCACCAGATCCACCACACGGTCGGTCAGGTTGAAGGAAATCTGCACTGCCGGGTTGGCCGCCAAAAATGCACTGGCATGCGGGGCAACGTGCAAGCGCCCAAACGCTGCAGGTGCTGACACGATCAAGTGGCCGCTGGCGCGTTGGTGTTGCGATGAAACAGCCCGTTCGGCCTCGTCCCAGCGAGCCAGCAATTGGCGGCATTCGTCCAGATAGCTGGCCCCCTGATCGGTCAGGGTGAGGCGACGGGTGGTGCGAATCACCAGTTGCGTTCCCAGGCGTTGCTCCAACGCGTCCAAGCGGCGGCCCATCATGACGGGCGTGACCCCCTCTGCGAGTGCGGCGGCGGCCAAACTGCCATGGTCCATGACCTGAACAAATGCGTCGATTTCCTTGAAGCGGTCCACCTTGGTCTCCCGTTGGTTCAATACCTAGAGTATTGAATGAAAGTACCTGTAATGCTATTCCCAAACTTTGTATCGATCAATAGCATCGTGCCCAGTTTGATTCAACTCTTCCAAAGGAAACCCGATGACCCGCATGACCGCTGTTGAAGCCGCAATTTGCGTGATGGAAAAAGAAGGCATTACCCAGGCCTTTGGTGTGCCGGGAGCCGCCATCAACCCGATGTACGCCGCACTGCGCAAGCGCGGCCAGATTGCCCATGTGCTGGCCCGGCACGTCGAGGGGGCATCGCACATGGCCGAAGGTTATACCCGGGCCCATGCCGGTCAGATCGGCGTGTGCATTGGTACCTCGGGGCCCGCCGGGACCGACATGATCACAGGTTTGTATTCGGCCATTGCCGACAGCATTCCGATCTTGTGCATCACCGGGCAGGCCCCCCGGGCGCGTTTGTACAAAGAAGATTTCCAGGCCGTGGACATCGAAAGCATTGCCAAGCCCGTGACCAAGTGGTCGGTGACGGTGCGCGAACCGGCCCAGGTGCCATGGGCTTTTCAGCAGGCTTTCCACCTGATGCGTTCGGGCCGTCCCGGCCCTGTGCTGATCGACTTGCCGATTGACGTTCAATTGGCAGAAATTGAATTCGACATCGACACCTACACACCGCTGCCGGTTTACAAGCCTGCCGCCAGCTTGGCCCAGATCAACAAGGCCTTGGACATGCTGATGAGCGCTGAAAAGCCGCTGATTGTGGCCGGTGGCGGCATCATCAACGCCGATGCCAGCGATTTGCTGGTCGAGTTCGCTGAAATCACGGGCATTCCGGTCATCCCGACTTTGATGGGCTGGGGCAGCATCCCGGACGATCACCCTCTGATGGCAGGCATGTGTGGCTTGCAAACCAGCCACCGTTATGGCAACGCCACCATGCTGGCCAGTGATTTTGTGTTGGGTATTGGCAACCGCTGGGCCAACCGGCACACCGGCTCGGTCGACACCTACACCAAGGGCCGCCGCTTTGTCCATGTCGACATCGAGCCGACCCAGATTGGCCGTGTGTTCATGCCCGATTACGGCATCGTGTCGGACGCCAAGGCCGCCCTTACCCTGTTTGTGCATGTGGCGCGCGAACGTCAAGCGGCCGGTACTTTGCACGATTATTCCGAGTGGGCTGAGCGCTGTGCCGAGCGCAAGCGCCTCATGCTGCGCAAAAGCCATTACACCGAGACCCCGATCAAGCCCATGCGCGTCTACGAAGAGATGAACAAGGCTTTCGGACGCGATGCCATTTACGTCAGCACCATCGGTTTGTCGCAAATTGCCGGTGCGCAGTTCCTGAACGTTTTTGGTCCACGGCAATGGATCAACTGTGGTCAGGCGGGGCCTTTGGGTTGGACCATTCCGGCCGCTCTGGGGGTGGTGGCTTCGGACCCTACGCGCACCGTGGTGGGTTTGTCGGGTGACTATGACTTCCAGTTCCTGATTGAAGAGCTGGCGGTGGGGGCGCAGTTTGGTTTGCCTTATGTGCATGTGTTGGTGAACAACAGCTACCTGGGCTTGATTCGCCAGGCGCAGCGTCAGTTCGACATGGACTATTGCGTGCAACTGGCTTTTGACAACCAGAACGTTGAAGACCCGGCACTGAAAGGCTTTGGTGTGGACCACCACGCCGTGGTGCTGGGCTTGGGTTGCAAGGCGCTGCGCGTGACCGATCCTGAAAAAATTGGCGATGCCTTGGTGCAAGCCCAAGCCATGGCACGGCAGTCCCGCGTGCCCGTAGTGGTAGAGGTGATTTTGGAAAAAGTAACCAATGTGGCCATGGGCACAGAAATTGACCGCATCAACGAATTCGAAGCCGTGGACTGCCGCCACCCTGAAGGCATGAAGGGCTTGGAGTTGGCGGGCTTGCTGGAGTAAGCGGTTCAATTTTTAAAGCACAGGAGTTTTGTCATGCCCCGTTTTTCTGCCAATTTGTCGATGCTTTTTACCGAGCTGCCTTTTCTGGACCGTTTTGACAGCGCTGCGCGCGCGGGCTTCGAGGCGGTGGAGTTTTTGTTCCCCTATGACCACCCTGCCGAAGAAGTGGCCAAAGCCATCAAGGACAGCGGTGTGCGGCTGGTCTTGCACAACTTGCCAGCTGGCCAATGGGCGGCAGGTGAGCGCGGCATTGCTTGCCACCCAGACCGGGTGCAGGAGTTTTGTGAAGGTCTGAACCAAGCGTTGGACTATGCGCGGGTGTTGGGCACACCCCAGATCAATTGTCTGGCGGGTATCTTGCCAGCGGGAGTGGACCCGACGCTGGCGCGCGCCACGCTGGTGAGCAATTTGCGCCACGCCTCAGCCATCCTAGGGCGTAAAAGTGTGCGTTTGCTGATGGAGCCCATCAACACGTATGACATTCCTGGTTTCTTTGTCAACCGAACTGCGCAGGCCTTGCAGATCATGGACGAGGTGGCTTCTGATAACTTGTTTCTGCAATACGACATCTACCACGCGCAACGCATGGAGGGCGAGTTGTCGGCCACTTTGCAAAAGCAGTTGGCCCGCATAGCCCATGTGCAGATTGCCGACACGCCAGGACGTCACGAACCCGGCACGGGCGAGATCCATTACGCGCACATTTTTCAGTGGCTCGACAAGATCGGTTACAGCGGATGGGTGGGATGTGAATACAAGCCTCGCAACGCCGGGCCGGGCGGGACCGAGGCGGGTCTGGACTGGCTGCAAACGCTGACGTCCAACCCCCAGGCTTACGCGGCCTGAAATATTGAAAAAATCAAAATTGATCAAGGAATGCAAATGACCAAAAGCGGCATGAAGGTGGGGTTCATTGGTTTGGGCATCATGGGCGCGCCCATGGCCCTGAACCTGATGAAGGCCGGGCACATGATGTTTGTGCAAACGCGCAGCAAAGTGCCAACCGATTTGGTGGACGGCGGGGCGACCTTGTGTACCAGTGCCGAAGAAGTGGCCAAACGCGCCGATGTGATCATCACCATGCTGCCGGATACCCCCAATGTGGAGGACGTGCTGTTTGGCGATCGCGGTGTGGCTGCAGGCCTGAAACCCCAAGCACTGGGCAGCGGGGGCAAGCCCAAACTGGTGATCGACATGAGTTCAATCAGCCCGATGGCCACCAAAAAGATGGCAGAACGCATTCATGCTCTGGGCGGCGAATTCCTGGACGCACCCGTTTCTGGCGGTGAAGTGGGTGCCAAGGCGGCCAGCCTGACCATCATGGTGGGTGGTTTGGAGAGCAGCTTCGAGCGCGCCAAGCCCTTGTTTGAAACCATGGGCAAGAACATCACCCATGTGGGTAGGCATGGCGATGGCCAAACCACCAAAGTTGCCAACCAGATCATCGTGGCGCTCAACATTGAGGCGGTGGCTGAAGCGCTGCTGTTTGCCAGCAAAGCCGGGGCCGATCCCGCCAAGGTACGCCAGGCGCTGATGGGTGGGTTTGCCGCCAGCCGAATTCTGGAGGTACATGGTGAACGCATGGTCAAGCGCACCTTCAATCCGGGTTTCCGCATCGAGTTGCACCAGAAAGATCTGGGCTTGGCCCTGCAAGGTGCGCGCGAGATGGGGCTGGCCTTGCCCCACACCGCCAGCGCAGCGCAGTTGATGCAAGTGTGTGCAGCCCATGGCTTGGCGGGGTTGGACCATTCGGCCTTGTGCCGCAGTCTGGAGCTGATGGCGGGCCATGACATCGCCGCAGGAGAAGTTAACATCTCGGTATGAATGCACCGACACCTTTGAACCCTTCACGCAGGGGTTCACCCCTTGAATCGCCGCTAGATTCGCCCCTGACTTTTTTGCGCCAACTCTACGATGTAGCCGTACTGCGGGCCTTGCCCTTGCACAACACCGCAGCCCATTTGCCCACGCCACCGGACCCTAGCAAAGGCCGAACCTTGGTATTGGGGGCAGGCAAAGCAGGCGGGGCCATGGCCCAGGCCGTAGAGGCTTTGTGGCCCCAAGATGCGCCGCTGTCGGGTTTGGTGGTCACGCGCTATGGCCACACGCCGCCACGTCCGGCTGGGTTGCCTGAGCGCATTGAAGTGGTCGAGGCCTCACACCCCGTGCCCGATGCCGCAGGTTTGCAGGCTGCCGAGCGGATTTTGGCGCTGACCCAGGGTTTGACGGCCGATGACTTGGTTTTGTGCCTGATTTCGGGCGGGGGTTCCTCCTTACTGACCTTGCCTGCCGAGGGCATCAGCTTGCAATTGAAGCAAGACATCAACCGCCAGTTGCTGGCCAGTGGGGCCAACATTTCTGAGATGAACTGTTTGCGCAAACACCTTTCGCGCATCAAGGGCGGACGTTTGGCAGCGGCTTGTGCGCCAGCCCGGGTGGTGACGCTCACCATCAGCGACGTGCCGGGCGACGACCCGTCCATCATTGCCAGTGGGCCCACCGTGCCCGATGCCACCACTTGTGCAGAAGCGCTGGCCATCTTGCAGCGCTATGCCATTGCCGTGCCGCCCGAGCTTGAGCAAGCTTTGCGTTCTGGCACATGGGAAACTCCCAAACCAGGCGATGCGGCATTTGCAGGCCATTCGGTGCACATGATCGCCACGCCCCAGCAATCGCTGGAGGCGGCGGCACAAATGGTGCGTGACCAAGGGCTGAACGCCTACATTCTGAGCGATGAAATCGAGGGGGAGTCGCGCGAAGTGGGCAAGGTGCTGGCCGCTCTGGCCCGAGCGGCGGCCAAAGGCCAAGGCCCGTTCCAAAAGCCCTGTGTGATTTTGAGCGGCGGCGAGACCACCGTCACCATCAAGCCCCAGCCGGCAGGCACGCCCCGAGGCCGTGGTGGGCGAGCGGGCGAGTTTTGCATGGGCTTGGCCCAGGCCTTGCAAGCGCAAGCTGGCGTTTGGGCTTTGGCGGCCGACACCGATGGCATCGATGGCATTGAGGACAACGCCGGAGCCCAAGTCAGCCCCGACACCTTGGCCCGCGCGGCGGCGCTGGGGCACAAGGTGGACGCTTATTTGCAACGCAATGATGCCTATGGCTTTTTTGAACCCCTGGGCGATCTGGTCATCACCGGCCCCACGCACACCAATGTGAACGATTTCAGGGCGATTTTGGTGGTTTGACGTTATCTAAATAGAGGTTTTTTCAGCGGAATAGCCAAGTCAAAGCCCGTTATTGATGTGTGTCAAAACTTGAGGGCCTGCCCTCTGGCACATTCGGCTGCACCATGCTTGATACCTCTTTGCCCCCCACATCGCACGCCATTTCCCCGTTGACCACCTTGCAAGCGGGCAGTGTATTGCTGCACCGAGGCGATGCGGTGGACCGAATTCCACGACTTGTGAAGGGCAAAGTGGTTTTAGGTGTCTTGTCCAATGGAGAAATTACGCACCAGTTAGGGGTGGTGAAAGGGCCTTTTTGGCTGGAGGCAGCTTCTGGTTTGCTTGGGCTGCCCCACGCGGTGGATGCAGTGGCAGAGACCGATGTGCAACTGGAATATGTCAGCTTGCCAGAGTTTTTGGCCCAAATAAAGGCACTGCCCATGGCAGCGCAGCATCTGTTGATGGACATGGCCCGTTCACAGCGCCAACAGACCGAGTTGGGGGTGAGCCGATTGGCCAAAGATGCCGATGCCCGTTGCGCCGAGTGGTTGTTGCGACACGCCGAGCCCGATACGTTGGTGGGCGGTTTGGCGGTCACCTTGCGCGAGCGCAAGCGCACCATTGCCGCCCAGTTGGGCATTGCGCCAGAGACTTTTTCGCGGGTGTTGCGCCACTTGCGTGAGCGCCAACTCATCAGTGGCGGCGGGCGCGTGCTGGGTTTGCCCAATCCGCAGGCACTGCGCGAACTGGCGGGGGTCTGAAGCTTGGGTCAGTCTTAGGGTCCGCCAGTGGGCTGAGTGTCGTGTTCAGTCGCCGCTGATTTTGCGCTCGCGAATGATGGCCCCAAATCGTTTGGAGTCGTCGGCGGCGCGGGCACCGAACTCGGCGGGCGTCAAGGGCAGGGCTTCACCGCCTAAATTTTGGATCCGGTCTTTCAGGGCCTGCGTGCCCAAAATCCGGTTGATCTCGCGGTTCACACGGGTCAACACCTCAGCTGGGGTGCCCGCAGGGGCATAAAAGCCAAACACCGAATCGGCGTCAAAGCCTTTCAGACCCGCCTCATCCAACGTGGGCACGTTGGGGAACAAAGGGGAGCGCTTCAAGCTGCCCACGGCCATCAATTTGAGCTTGCCCGCGCGCACTTGGCCCAAGCCGATGCCAGGGTCGAAATAAAAGTCGAGCTGTCCAGCCAACACATCTTGCAAGGCCGGGGCCGCACCCCGGTAGGGCACATGCACGGCAAACAGTCCAGCCTGGCTTTTCATCATTTCTCCGGCCAAGTGGGGAGAGCTGCCATTGCCTGCCGAGCCATAAGACAGTCGGCCTGGATTGGCTTTGACGTACGCCAAAAATTCTTGGATGTTGTTGGCCGGGAAATTGGGTTTGGCCACCAAGAACACCAGCACGCGGGCCGCCGAGGCCACGGGGACCAAGTCTTTGGCGGGGTCAAAAGGCATGCGTGCATAAATGTGCGGGTTGACTGACACCATGCCGCCCGAACTCATGAGCAAGGTGTAGCCATCTGGGGTGGATTTGGCCACCAGGTCACCGCCCAGATTGCCGTTGGCACCGCCCCGGTTTTCCACCACCACGGGCTGGCCCAGCGCCTCTGAAAGGGGCACGCCAATGGCACGCGCGATTTGGTCAGCTGCACCACCGGGTGGAAAGTTGACGACAATTTTGACCGGTTTGGTGGGCCAATTTTGGGCTGCAGCGCTCAGGCATAAAGCCGGCCCGAGGGTGAGTGCGGTGAGCACTGTGGCTAGAACACGGCGGGTGATAGAACCGGTTTTATGCATGCTTGTATCCTGAGGTTTTTGTAGTGAATGGTAAAAGTTTGGTTGTGATCAGGACTTTTTCAGCCGTGGATTTTTCATCCACAGCACAGGTTGTTCCTTCACCGGGCGAGCGGGTGCGCCGTGTTGCAGCAAGGCATGGTCCAAGGCCTGGCCGGCCTCGTCTTGCAGGGCCGCGTGCCGGATGCGGGCCACGGCGGCGGCTTGTTCAGGCAGGGGGATGGCAGAGGCCGGGCCGCAGACGTGGCGCAAGATGTGCAGCAAGTTGTCTTTGCCACGTTCGTTGGTGCTGCCGTAGCCTTTGATCAACTGGCCGCAACGTGCCAGTTCCAGCCCCAATGCGGCTGACTGGCGGGTGCCGGTTTCGATGGCATGCAGCCACTCTTCAATCAGGGCTTGCTCGGTGGCATAGCGGCTGCCCCAGGGCCTCAGCACGCGCAAACTGGCCAACAGACGCAAGCTGGCCATGCCCCACAGTGCATGGCGTGCCACCTTGATCGGGAGCGCCCAAGGCGCTTTGCCGCTGGCCACCCGTGCGCGGTCCCAGCGCAGCAGTTGGCCGGCAAGCCCTTGCGGCAAAAGGGCCGCCAACTCGGGCACGCCGGGCTTGAAGTGGTCGTACACCTTCAGCACGTCGCCCGCTTTGGCCTTGACCTCTTGCGTGACACGGGTCCAGCGGCTGGCCCGGCTTTTCAGATCGGCGACCCGGATGATGTCGTCAAAAGCCATCCACAGGGCCAGCCAGCGGGTGGCTTCAGCGGTCACGGGGTGGCTTTCATCAT
Source organism: Limnohabitans sp. Rim8 (assembly GCA_945877725.1). GTDB lineage: Bacteria > Pseudomonadota > Gammaproteobacteria > Burkholderiales > Burkholderiaceae_C > Limnohabitans_A. The sequence goes on along the minus strand of CAMDXR010000080.1, from coordinate 24 downwards.
CGGGCGCGGTGGTCATTTCTGCGG
>CAMDXR010000079.1 GCA_945877725.1 Limnohabitans sp. Rim8 | reverse complement strand
TTTTTAGGCATGTCCCCGCTCCACCACGAAGCTGACCACCGTAGCGCAGGAGCCCCCAATGTTGAGTGTCTGCATCCGGCGTGCGCCTTCGATTTGCATTTCGCCCGCCTGCCCGGTCACTTGCAACGCTGCATCCAAGACCATGCGCGCGCCCGTTGCACCCACAGGATGACCACAACCAATCAGACCACCACTCATATTGATAGGACATGCCCCCCCGGGCGCAATGGTGCCGTCTTCGACTGCTCGCCAGCTCTGGCCAGGCGGGGTCAGCCCTAGGTGATCAATGGCCACGTATTCCGTGGTGGTGAAGCAATCATGGGTCTCGATGCCATCCATGGCTTGAACACCTGCCACCCCAGCACGCTGCCAAGCCTCTACCAATGCCTGGCGCAGGTGTGGAAACACATAAGTTTCTTGTGCGCTGCGCTCAAATTTATCCAACAGACGCAATCCCGCATTTCGGTGGCCCCAACCACTGATGCGCGCCAAGGTATCCAGCGACTGACCTGTGCGCCGTGCATGCTCCTGTGCAAAGCGTGCCGATGCGACAACCAACGCGCAACCGCCATCGGTGATCTGACCACAATCCTGGCGGCGTGTGCCGGGCTCGATCACCGGGTTAGCCTCGTCATCGTCGGTGAAGCTCAATTCATTGAATTGCCAATAGCGCGTTTGAGAAAGTGGGTTGCGTTTGGCGTTGCCATAATTAATCTCTGCAATCTGATTGAGGTGTCGACGGTCCAGGCCATAACGGCGCTCGTACTCTTGTGCCACACGGCCAAAAGCGGCGGGCCACATGTAGGTACAGTCAAAGCCCTCGCGCCCTTGCCAGCCCGCTGCGTTCTGGTTGACCGATGCGGTGTTGCCATCGGTATTTTTGAACTCTTCTGCACCCAGCACCAGCACGCAATCGTAACGACCGGCTTCGATTTCTGCCATGGCCGTCAACAACGCAAGCGACGATGAGGCGCATGCGCCTTCATGCCGCATGGCCGGGGCACCCCATAACTCTGGCACCACCTGCGCCACCATGGCACCCAAGTGGGCCTGTTTCCGCTGCAGCTCGCCAAAGGCATTGCCAACATGGATGCTCTCGATTTGCGTCGGCTCGACCCGAGCCTGATTCAGTGCGCCCAGCGTGGTCTCGCGCATGATGTCGGAGATGTCCTGACCGTGGCGGGACCAAGCCTTTGAAAAATCTGTCTGGTAACCACCAAGGATGTAAATAGGGGTGTTCATTTGTCGCTCCAAAGTCAAATATGAAAATAAGTAGAGATATTCAAATATGCCTGTCCATCACTCGAATTCGCAAGCATCGGCCCAGCATGAGTGGGTCCCACTGCTGATGCGGTGAGGCAGCATGATGCGGGCCACAGGCCCTGCATCTAACTCTCGCGCATTCAAGACCAAGCACTCGGACCGATCGGTCTGGAGGTCACTGACAAAGCTGACCACGTAACCGTCATCCTCTTCCTGAGCGTCAAAACACGGTGCCATGGGGGATTCGCTGCCGTAGCGCCCTTCGCCAAAAAGGTGCTGCTGAGAAGCGCCCGTGGTGTGGTCGTAGCGCATCACGCCATCAAACAGAAAACTGCCGGGGTGCGCCACCATGTTGTATGAATAGCGGTAGGGCCTACCCCATTGGCGGCAGTTGATCATGCCGAATTCAAGGGGTCTCTCATCCAGTCGTTTTTCTTGGACCTGACCCGTGTGCAGGTTCAAGCGCCATTCGTATAAGGTCGGGCCGTAGCGCTCAGGCCCAAGAGAATTGCCAGTGTTGTCGTAGCCGCGCTTGGGCATGGGGGTCTTCTGATGGAAGCCGTGCAACACGATCTCATCCCCCTCCTCCCAGGCATTGAGCCAATGCAACACATAGGTCGGACTGGCCTCAAACCAACGGATGCCGGTTTGGGGCGTATGACGCCGAGGCACCAACGCAAAACGTGCAGGCTGGGCATCACGGTAGATCAGTTTGTGTTTGCCCATTGCCAGCAGAGACTCGTCCCAGTGCAGGGGGAAATCGTTCAGGATGGCGAAATTTTCGGTGAACATCATGTCGTGCGGTAGGCGTGGGCCCGGCAGCGGTACAGGCACGTAGTGCACCAAGTGGTTATGCCGATCCACCTCACCGTAGTGCATGAAGGGTGCGTTCTTGCTGTAATTAAAAAACAAAAGGTCGCCCGTGCGCGGGCACACCTTGGGATGGGCAGAAATTCCGTTATCTGGAAGCACCGAGGCGCTCCAATCAGCCACGCCAAGGGGGTCGAGTGTGCGGGGATCAAAGCGGTAGGGCTCGCCACACTGGTAAAAGGTGGTCAGAGCAGCTCCCGCATGCACGATGACATCGGTGGCCGAGGTGTCTTTGAGGCCGCCCCTCGCACCCCAACCGGGCCTTTGTGCCAACGCAGGGGGGTCAATGAGTCCTGCGTACAAAGCCCGCCCTGCGGTTTGCTCTTCCATAAAGCCCTTGGTGCGTAGAAATCGATTGCGGTATTCGACCTGACCATGGCGAAAGCTGAGCAAATGCAGCATGCCATCGCCATCGAAAACGTGGGGAGTGCCCAAGGGCTGGTGCACCGGGTTTTGGGTATTGCGCAAGTAGACGCCATTCAGGCGTTTTGGAACTTCGCCAATCACCTCCAGATCGGTCGCATTGAATTCGGTGTAATTGGGGGCAAATGCCCCACTCATGTAGGGGTGCTGGCCCGGTATCAAAGAGGGCCGGATGCGATTGACGACTTGAGAGGTCATGCGAGTTCTAAAGATGCAGAGGCGGTTTCAAAAAGAGTGCATGTTGGAGAATCGCTGCCGCGCTGCGGCGTATTCGTCAGCCAGCCGGTTCACCACTTTGGCGGTGGACTCCACAGCCTTAATGGCACCCACGCCCTGCCCGGCTGCCCAAACGTCACGCCATTTTTTGGCACCCATGGCCTGGTTACTGTCGTAACTGCGGGGCGGTGCTGACGGCAACTGATCGGGGTCCAAGCCATTGGCTTTGAGGGAAGGCTTGAGCCAGCTGGCAGGCGTGCCAGTGATGCTGGCACTGATCACCAAATCATCGGCCGTGCTGTCCACCAACATTTGTTTATAGGCAGGGTCAGCCATGCTCTCAAGGGTAGGAATGAAACGTGTACCCATATAAACCAGGTCGGCTCCCGCAGCGATGGCTCCCGCCACACCCCAGCCGTCACTGATGCCCCCGCCGACCACCACCAGACCATCAAAGAATTCGCGCACCGAGCTGACAAATGCAAACGGTGACAAAAAGCCCGTGTGCCCACCTGCACCCGCCGTGATACAGGCCAGCCCATCGGCTCCGGCCGCCACAGCTTTACGTGCCAGCGTCAGGTTGATCACATCCGCCAGCACAATGCCGCCATAGCCGTGCACCACGTCGATGGCAGGCTTGGGACTTCCCAAAGCGGTGACCACCACAGGGGGCTGGTATTTGGCAATCAGCGCCAAGTCTTCAGGCAGTCGGGTGTTGGAGGAGTGGGTGATCAGGTTGGCACACCAGGGACCGATGGTTTCAGGCGGTTGCTCATTTTGCATGCGGGCCAGCCCCTGGGTGATCTGCTTCATCCAGTCCTCCAGCACTTCAATCGGTCGCGCGTTAGGGGTGGGGAAGGCACCGACAATGCCTGCGCGACAAGCGGCAAGCACCAGCTCAGGCCCAGAGACCAAAAACATGGGCGCAGCCACCACCGGCAAGCGCAATCGAAAGGTCAGGCGCTGACTCATTCGGTGGCCTTGAAGCCGGAAATTTTGACCGCCTCGGCCCAGCGCGTGTAGTCAGCGGCAATAAAGCTTTTAATCTGTTCCGGGCTCATGGCCAGCGCATTGAAATCCATGGCACGCCATTTTTCCCGAACCTCGGGCGTCAGCATGGCTTTGTTGATCTCGACATTGAGCTTCTGAATCACAGCATCCGGCGTGCCTGCAGGAGCAGCAATTGATGACCAGATGAAAATTTCCAAGCTGGGGAAACCTTGCTCTTTGAATGTGGCAACCGCCGGTAAAAGTGGTGATCGGGCGGGGCTGGTAATGGCGATCACTTTCACCCGCCCTGCCTCCAGATGCGGCTTGACCGCCAGCAGCGGCAAGAAAGCGGCATTGACTTCGCCGCTGATCAAGTTTTGCACAGCGGGCGGTGTACCGTTGAAGGGCACATGCAACATATCGATGCCAGCGCGCTGATTGAGAATGACGCCGGCGAAGTGAGACGAGTTGCCTGCCGTGAAAGACGCATAGGCCACCTTAGGCTGGGTCTTGGCCCATGCCACAAACTCTTTCAAGTTGTTGGCGGGCACGCTGCTGTGCACGGCCATCACCATAGAAGCGCCCACAAAGCCGGTCACCTGGCGAAAACTGCGCTCAGGGTCATAGGGCAAACGGCTGAAGGTATGGGGGTTGATAGTCAGCATGCTGGTGTTGGGCATCAGCAAGGTGTAACCGTCGGGTGCCGCATTCATGACAGCCTGAGCCGCAATGAAACCTGAGCCGCCAGGTTTGTTGTCCACGATCATCGATTGCCCCGTGCTTTTTTTAAACTCTTCGGCCACTTGGCGTAAGGCTGCATCCAGAGTATTGCCCGCGGCAAACGGGACCACCACACGCACGGGGCGATCGGGGAAAGTTTGAGCAAATGCTCTGGAAGCAGGCCATAAGGCACTTGCGGCAGCCGTGCTGGCGAGCTTGAGAAAATGACGTTTTTGCATGGTTTGTCTCCGTTGTTTATGAAATGACTATTCGCTGCCAAGCAGCATCTGAGGAAAAACTGCCCCGCGGGCGCGAGGATTCGCCAGAGTTAGCATGTGGCCCGCATCGGCAACCCATTGCAAGTTGGATACGGAAATGGTGTCGGCCAGCGTCAGCGACAAAGCAGGTTGTGTGATTCGATCTTGGCGACCAAAAATGACGTGCACAGGCAGTTTCAAAGTCCCCATTGCCTGTCGAGGGTCGAAACGGCGACTGATCCTGGCACTGTTGAGCGTGCTGGGGATCAGAAGAAGCAAGGACTTCATGCGGTCGTCTCCGCCAAAGTGGGGGATACGTTTGAGAAAAGTTGCTCGCGCAGCTTTCGCTTAAGCACTTTACCCACTGGATTACGTGGCAGTTCGGGCAAGATCAACAAGCGCTCTGGCAACTTGAAGGCCGCCACCTGCTCCACCTCTTTGAGGTGTTTCAACAATTCGGGCAGCTCCAGCTCCTGGCCATTCAGGATCACCACCACAGCACACAAGCGCTCACCCAACAAAGCGTCAGGGCAACCGATGACAGCCGCCTCGCGCACCTTGGGATGGGACAACAGCAAATTTTCGACCTCTTCGCAGGAAATGTTCATGCCGCCACGCACCACGATGTCTTTGTGCCGGCCAGCAAAACGGTAAAACTGGCTGCGCTCGCCTGCGATCTCAAATAAATCTCCGGTTCGGTAATAGCCCTGCGCATCAAAAGCGCGAGCAGTCAACTCGGGCGAACGGTAGTAACCGCTAAAAATCGTTGGCCCCACAAACCGTAACTCTCCAATTTGACCCGGCGTAGTGATGTCGGTTTCGGTGTCCAAGCTCACCAGCCGGGTACGAATTTTTCGGGAATTCGAGAGTGACCAATTAAAACCGTCCACCCCAATACGCGGAAAATAATTGGCCCGCTGACGCCGGTTAGGTACATCTTGCGGAGCTGACGAAAGCGCGGCCCCTTCATTGGAGCCAAAATAGTTCACCACCTCGACGCCCAGTTTTTCAGCGCATTGCTCCACCAGCCATTCAGCAACAGGGCCACCGCCCGAGCCCACGCGCTTCAAACGGGACAGGTCGATGCCTTGCAATTTTTTCGGCTCTTTAAGCAGCAAACTTAGCACCGCTGGTGCCGCCACGGTGTAGTCCATCGCGTCGCACCGCAGTTGCTCAGTGAACACATCCAGGTCAAACGGATGATGGTGGTGCAATTCACCCCCCACTATCAACCAAGCTGCCAGGCTGGTTGAAAGCCCGGCCATGTTGACGAAGGGAAAAGGAATGAGCAGTCGGGCTCCTGCCTGCAGTTGCCCAGCATCCACCACCGACTGACCCACAATTAACCATTCGTTGTGGTTGCGTGGTACGCCCTTAGGAGAAGCTTCCGTACCCGAAGTCCAGCAGATGGTCAGCACATCATGAGCGCTCAGGCTGATGGCCAGCATGTGCTGACGCATGTCCTCTGCTGTCCATGCACTGGTGTTATCGAGTTCAGGCTGAAGCGGTAAAACGCCTAACGGCCAATCGGGGGCGTTGGCATTGCCCAGCGCCCAGACAGGCGGCACCCCATCCTGGGCTTCAGCCAAATTCGACCACACGCGCGCTTGATCAAAACCATTGACCCTGAGGGTTGTGATGGCCATCCGTGCCTGCGTGATCTGCAACACATGCGCGAGCTCGTGAGCCCGGTATTGCACTGGAACGGGGGAGACCACAATGCCACTCACCGCACAGGCAAGATAAATCGCATGCATGTCCACACCGTTGGGCAGCTGCATGACCAGCACATCGTCCTTGTGCAGGCCCTGCGCCTGCAACCAGGCCGACCAGCGCCCCACTTGCGTCAACAGCTCCAGCCAGCTCCAGCGCTCCGGGGCCTGGTCACTGATGGCCAGCCGATTGGGCGGATCGGCAACGGCCAGCGCCTGTGGCTGCTGCTCAGCTATTTCAATAAAGCGCTCAGCCAGAGTCAGCTCACCCCACCAACCCAGCCTGACATAGTGGTCTATGCGCTCTTGTGGGACCAAAATCATGACGAATCCCTTAATTCCAACGGTCCATCGTCTTCTGGCTAACAAAAGTGGCGTGAAAGCCATGTGGCACACGCCTTGGCAGCAGTACCCGCGCCACGGGGCCTTGCGCCAGTCGTGCATCTTTGCAGTCGAAAATCTGGATCTCTGAACGTTGCTCCTTGGGATTCCAGACGAAACTGACCAGATAACCGTCGTCTTCAGTTTGTGCGTTGTCCCTTGGCGCGAAGCCCGGTTCGTTGTAGAAATACTGCGGGCCAGCGCTGAACGCAATGTAGCCCCCGGTCTCTAAGTCGTACTTGACCAGACCGGGGAAACGCGGTTCTTCGCGCCCACCTTGCGGAAAGAGCACATGGTAGGAATACTGATTTTTCCGTCCCTGATACAAGCTGTTGATGACTGGAAACTCGGTGTTCAGCACATCGTCTATTGCGCGTTCATGGGTCTGTCCGGTCTTCAAGTTAAAGCGCCATTCGTAAAGTAAAAAGTCGCGCTGGCGCAGGTGAATGGTGCGCTCCAGTCGGCGTGCATCGGGGCGCCCCTGGTCGTCATGGTGCAAGCGGTAAGGGGTGCCCAACATCACCACCTCATCGCCATCCTCCCAGGCGTTGACGACATGCAGCATGTAGGCGGGCTTGGCCGTGAACCAACGGATTTCGCTGGCCTGGCCATAGCGGGGCACGACCGCAAAGCGGCTTGGTTGGTCCTCAAAGAAGCGCACTTTGTAGCGACCAGCAGCCAGGGCTTCCGGATCGGGTTTAAGGGGAAAGTCGTGCAAGATGGTGTAGTGCTCGGTCAAGGCCATGTCGTGCGGCAGACCTGGGCCATGGAGCGGTATCTCTATCTTGTGCCGTAACTTGCGGTCTGGGCCAATCACCCCATAGGTCATGTAGGGTGGCTTGAGGTCGTAGTCAAAAAATAACAATTCGCCAGTGTGCTCGTCTGGCCGGGAATGGGCAGATATGCGGGTAATGGCCCCATCGTAGTCAGCCTTGCCCAAAGTATCGAGCGTTTCGGGATCCACCGCATAAGGCAGTCCTGAGCGGTACCACATGCTGATCAAGCGGCCTGCATGGTATTTCACATCGGTATTGGCGGTGTTTTTTAGTGGTTCATCCGGCCTGTCTTTGTTCCAGGGCTCTTTCAGACCTTTCCAAATTGAATGACCGGCAGCCTGCTCTTGTTGCAAGGCACTGGTTTGCACCCAGCGGTTGCGGTAACTCACATGGCCATTTTTGAATCGAACGGCATGCAACATGCCGTCACCATCGTAGGCGTGGTAGCGCCATTCAGGGGGGTAGTAGGCGTTAGGACCATTGCGGACATAAAGACCGTTGAGGTCGGCAGGCACCTGCCCTATGACAGTCATGTTTTCAAAGGTATCTTCTTGCTGAACCGGGGCATTGTTACCACTGAGGGCCGGAATGTCGTGCAGGGGCAGATCGTTAATTTGCATTTTTGTCTCAGTTAAATGTCTTATGAAAGACATAACAGTCATGTTAGGAGACACCGCACTTGATGCCGCCACAGTATTTCGATATATTGACATTCGTTTCAATATGACAAACAAATTAAAAATCTCCAGCCCGATCTACCGCACGCCCTTCACCCTGCTTGAGCACGCGGGTGATCGCCAGTTCGCCACAACCTTGGCGAGGGGAATGGAATTGTTGCGCTGTTTTACGCCCCTAGATCCGGTCCTTGGTAACCGTGAACTTGCGCGAAGAATGCAGTTGCCAGCTGCCACCATCTCGCGCCTCACCTACACCTTGGTATCCATGGGTTATTTGGCGCAAGATGAGTACCAAGGCAAGTACCGGCTCGGCTCAGCGGTCATCTCGTTGGCTCACCCAATGCTTGAGTTGTTCAACATTCGCCGACGTGCACGGCCGTTGATGCTGGATCTCGCACACAAAACGGGCGGGTCGGTGTCGATTGGTATCCGAGATCGATTCAACATCGTCTACATCGAGGCGATCCGGTCTGACAACAAACGTATCTATCCTCTGGATGTCGGGACCTCACACTCCATGGTCGGTACAGCCATTGGCAGAGCTTTCCTGATGTCGTGCACGCTGGCCGAGCGCGAGGCCTTGCTCAACCAACTGCGTCTTAAGGTGCCGCATGAATGGGATCGCCATGAAGACGAGTTGCTTCGCAATGTGGCCGAATATCCGCGCCATGGCTGCTGCGTGTCTGTAGGTGAAATTTACGAGGATGTGCAGGCCGTTGCAGTTCCGCTGGGGCGAATTGATCGAGGAGAACCCGCTTCAGTAAATTGTTCATTTCAAGGCAAAGCGCTCAACCGCGAATGGCTGATTACACAGATCGGCCCTCAGCTACAAACCCTGGCACGGCTGTTGCTGTGAGGCGGTGTGAAGGCGGTACGACCGATGGCATTCACCTTGACAGCGCCAATCCAACATTGACGCCATGAGGCTTCGGACAATCACCTGAACTATTTGGAGTTAGGGATGGTCTGAATAATTCGCCACAGGTCATGTCAAATGGCCGTCGATTTCAACTTCCCGCGTTTTCGGCTCAATCTGCCGAGTTTGGCACCGCTTTTCGAGTCGTTTAACCCTCTTTTGGCCTTGGGCGGCACCATTTACCCCTGCAGCAGACGCACTCATCCCTGCGCCCCTTGCAACTTGGTCCGCACCATCCACAAATTGGACAGAGCAAACAAGGTAATCAACTGCGCCGTGTTCTTCTTCAAACCACGGTAGCGCGTTTTGACATAACCAAACTGGCGCTTGATCGCCCGAAACGGATGCTCCACCTTGGCCCGAACACTGGCCTTGGCTTTTTCAATCTTGTCTGTCAGCTGGTCAAGCGGATCGCTCTTGTCCAAGGCCCTGCGTTTGCCTGGGCGCATGGCAACGTGCCATGTCACGCCGGATTTGGCATCGGGACGTTTGTGGATGCCCTAATAACCGGCATCGCCATACGCATCCACTTCTTGACCATGCAGCAAGCTGTTGCCCTCGAGTACGTCGTGAACATTGCCCGACGTGCCCCGCACGGTGTGCACAAGACCAGAGTCAGCATCCGCGCCAATGTGGGCCTTCATGCCAAAGTGCCACTGGTTGCCTTTTTGGCTGGAGTGCATCTCAGGGTCGCGGGCTTTGTCGTTGTTCTTGGTGGAGCTGGGAGCCGCTATGAGCGTGGCGTCCACGACGGTGCCCGTCTTGAGCAACAAACCGCGCTCGATCAGCAAGTCGTTGACGGTGGCTAGGATTTGCTCGGCCAGCTTGTGCTTTTCCAGCCGATGACGAAACCGCAAGATAGTGCTCTCGTCGGGCATGCGCGAGAACTCTTGGAGCTGGGCAAATTACCGATACAAAGGCACATCAAAGAACGCATCCTCCGTGCCCGGGTCCGACAAGGTGAACCACTGTTGCAAAAAGTGCGTGCGCAGCATGGTTGCCAATGAAAAAGAGGGCGTCCTTTTTTGCCTTCAGGGTAGTAAGGCGCGATCAATTCGATTAAAGCCTGCCATGGAACGAGTTTGTCCATCTGATCAAGGAACTCGCGCTTGCGAGTTTTCTTCACGCCCAGGCTCAAATCAAGGTTGGCTTGTTTCATGGGTCAATGATGCACGGCGGGGCTTACGCCAAGCACACAGAGGCGGGACTTTTGCAGTGTTTACTTAACAGGCAATAACTCAGTTCAGATTCACACTGAATGCCCTTCACGACCCGTCAAAAGGTTCGGCCAGTAAACAAGCATTCTTGCGAACGGATTTCATTGTTTGGACCGTGATCCCCAATGGCATTTTTCTGCTTTTGCAATCACTATCGCTCATAAAAAAACCAATTAATTTGCACTAGATACAAATAACTGATAAGGTTATTCATTGATTATTGAAATGATGATTGGATTGGTATTGACCTTGCCCCCGAGAAACGCACTCCTTAGCTGATGGTTCAGAATCAGTTTTAGGAGAGAAGAGATGAGCGACACGAAACGGGCGCGTTACACGCTGGAATTCAAGATGGAAGCGGTCAGGCTGGTCAGGGGTGGCCAGGTGGCTGC
>CAMDXR010000078.1 GCA_945877725.1 Limnohabitans sp. Rim8 | reverse complement strand
ATTTGAGCAAGGTGGTTTTGCCCACCCCATAGCGCCCTAGCAAAACCGTCACTTGCCCAAGAACCGCGTACGAGAAGACATCGCGCAGGATGTGGGAGCCGCCCTCATATTGATGAATATTCTTGACTTCCAGCATGAACGCAAGTTCTGATACAACTAAATTTGGCAGTGGGTTTCCCTAGAATTTAAGCTAACCCCTCTGTAGGGCACGCGCTTTGCTACATTCACATCATTCAATGCACCCACTTTTTTTGAGCGCACCAAAATGGAACTCACCCCTCGTGAAAAAGACAAGCTGCTGATTTTTACAGCAGGCCTTTTGGCCGAGCGCCGCAAGGCACGCGGACTCAAACTCAACTACCCCGAGGCCATTGCCTTGATCAGTGCCGCCGTCATGGAGGGCGCACGGGACGGCAAGACTGTGGCCCAACTCATGAGCGAAGGGCGCACCGTGTTGACGCGTGCCGATGTGATGGAAGGCATCGCGGAAATGATTCCCGATATCCAAGTTGAAGCGACTTTCCCCGATGGCACCAAATTGGTGACCGTGCACCAACCTATTGTCTGAACCACGCCCGAAGGAACTTTCATGAAGAAAATGCTTTTCACGCTAAGTTGTGCAGCCCTCTGTCTGCCCGCCTCTGTGGCTTGGGCCCACGACGGACACGGAATGCCCACCAGCCACTGGCACGCCACAGATGTGTGGGGCTTTCTGGGTCTGGGCGCTTTGGCCTTGCTGGCATTTTTGTTTGGCCGAAAGTGAGTCACGCATGATCCCAGGAGAACTTTTGATTGACCCCGGCAGCCATGCGCTGAACGTGGGCCGCCGCACCTGCACTCTGGTGGTGCAAAACGCCAGCGACCGCCCCATTCAGGTGGGCTCGCATTACCACTTCGCAGAAACCAACAGTGGCCTCAGTTTTGACCGTGCAGCGGCGCAAGGCATGCGCCTGAACATTGCCTCGGGCACGGCAGTGCGCTTCGAGCCCGGCCAACAGCGCACCGTAGAGTTGGTGGACTATGCGGGCGACCGAGTGGTTTACGGTTTTCGTGGCCTGACCCAAGGCCCGCTTGACCACCACGCGCAGAAAGCGAGCTGATATGGCCCAGATCGAAAAACGCGCCTATGCCGAAATGTTTGGCCCCACCGTGGGCGACCGGGTTCGCCTGGCCGACACAGCTTTGGTGATTGAGGTTGAAAAAGATTTCACGCTCCAAGCCGGTGGCTATGGCGAAGAAGTGAAGTTCGGTGGCGGCAAGACGATTCGCGATGGCATGTCGCAATCGCAACGCACGAACGCGGCCCACGGCACGGGCCCACAAGCACCCGGCGCGATGGACTGCGTGTTGACCAACGCCTTGATCATTGACCACTGGGGCATCGTCAAGGCCGACATCGGCTTGCGGGGAAACCGCATTGCTGCCATTGGCAAAGCTGGTAACCCCGACACCCAACCTGGTGTAGACATTGTCATTGGCCCAGGCACCGAGATCATCAGCTGCGAAGGCCTGATCGTGACAGCAGGCGGCGTGGACAGCCACATCCACTTCATTGCCCCCCAACAAATTGACGAAGCCCTGGCCAGTGGCGTGACCACCATGCTGGGCGGCGGCACGGGCCCGGCCACGGGCACGTTTGCCACCACTTGCACGCCCGGCCCCTTCAACATCGAACGCATGATGCAGGCGGCCGATGCCTTTCCCATGAACTTGGGTTTTTTGGGCAAGGGCAACGCCGCCCTGCCCGCTGCGCTGCACGAACAAATCAGCGCAGGCGCCATCGGCCTGAAGCTGCACGAAGACTGGGGCACCACGCCCGCTGCCATTGACAACTGCTTGAATGTGGCCGAGGCCACCGACACGCAAGTGGCGATTCACACCGACACGCTCAACGAGTCGGGTTTTGTGGAGGACACCGTGGCCGCGTTCAAAGGGCGCACCATCCACACCTTTCACACCGAAGGCGCAGGTGGCGGGCATGCCCCCGATATTTTGAAAGTGGTGGGCGAAGCTAACGTGCTGCCCTCGTCTACCAACCCCACACGCCCCTACACCATCAACACGCTCGACGAGCATGTGGACATGCTGATGGTTTGTCACCACCTGGACCCGGCCATTGCCGAAGACTTGGCCTTTGCCGAGAGCCGTATCCGCAAGGAAACCATTGCGGCCGAAGACATCCTGCACGACCTGGGGGCCATCAGCATGATGAGCAGCGACAGCCAGGCCATGGGGCGGGTGGGCGAGGTGATCATTCGGACTTGGCAAACCGCTCACAAAATGAAACAGCAACGCGGCAGCTTGCCCGGCGACACCGACCGCCATGACAACGCCCGAGTGAAGCGCTACATCGCCAAATACACCATCAACCCCGCCATTGCCCATGGCATGAGCCACGAGGTGGGCAGCCTAGAAGTGGGCAAGTGGGCTGATTTGGTGATTTGGAAACCGGCCTTTTTTGGCGTCAAACCCGCCATCGTCATGAAGGGGGGGTTCATAGCGTTGGCCGCCATGGGTGACCCGAACGCTTCCATTCCTACACCGCAGCCGGTGCATTACCGCCCCATGTTTGGCAGCTTTGGGGGCGCACTGGCTCGGGGCTCGCTGACCTTTGTTTCTCAGGCGGGGTTGCAGGCTGATGTGGGCGCGCGTTATGGACTGTCTAAAACGCTCTCGGCGGTTAAAAACATTCGCAATGTGGGCAAGCGGCACATGGTTCACAACACTTACACGCCCCGCATGGAGGTCGATGCGCAGACTTATGCGGTCAAGGCCGATGGGCAGTTGCTGGTGTGCGAACCCGCCAGCAGTTTGCCCATGACACAACGTTATTTTTTATTCTGATGCTCACTTGTTCCAAACTCATGCCGCAAGGCCGTGGCCTGGCCCGCGTGCTGGTGCAACGCGCCAGCACCATCACCCTCGATTGGGATGTGCGCCAAAAAAGCCGCTTTGACGCGACCGACAGCACGGGGCGCAGCTTGGGCATTTTTCTGCCCCGAGGCTCGGTGCTGCGTGGCGGCGATGTGCTGGTGGCCGAAGACGGCTCGCTGATTTTGGTCAAGGCTGCGCCCCAAGCCGTGCTGCGCATCACCGCCTGCGACCAACACGGCTCGGCCTTTGACCTGACCCGCGCCGCCTACCACTTGGGCAACCGACATGTGCCCATCGAGTTGCAACCCGACCACCTGAAAATCGAGCCTGATCATGTACTGGCCGAGATGCTGCGTGCCATGCACATGACCGTGGTGTCTGTAGAAGAAGCCTTTGAACCCGAGAGCGGCGCTTATGGCAACCACGGCGGGCACGGGCATGACCATCCGCATGATCACGGTCACGCTCACGAACCTGCAGCAGCACCCAAGCGCATCGCCATACCCATCCGAGCCGCCGCAGCCGAACCGCGTGGTCATGTTCACGGCCCCGATTGCAAGCATGAACACTGAGGCTGCCCCGTCAGGTTTGCTGCAGCTGATTTGGCTGGCCTCGCCGGCCCTGCCGATTGGCGGTTTTTCATACTCTGAAGGACTCGAAGCCGCTATCGAGCACGGCTGGGTTCACGATGCCGACAGCAGCACGGCCTGGGTGGTGGACCAACTGCACCTGACCCAGTCGCGTGGCGACATGGCGGTCATCGGCCAAGCCATACCCGCTTGGCAAAACGGTGATGTTGAGCGACTGAAAGCCTTGAACCAATGGGTCATGGCCACCCGCGAAAGCGCCGAAATGCGCTTGCAAACCGAGCAAATGGGACGCTCCCTGCTTGACTGGTTGCGCAACCTGCAACAAGCCAGTGAGGCCCAGTTAAGTTGCTGCGCCCAACTGCCCACCACCTACCCTTTGGCGCTGGCCTTGGCTTTGTCGTTGGCACCCGTTCCCCTTGAGCAGGCTTTGCAGGCATATGCTTTTGGCTGGGCCGAAAACATGACCCAAGCAGCACTGAAGGCAGTGCCCCTGGGGCAAAGCGCCGGTCAACGCATGCTGGCCCGGCTGGCCCGGGAAATTCCGCTGGCCGTACAAACAGCTTTGCAACTTACTGATGATGAACGGCAAGCCTTCAGCCCCATGCTGGCCATTTTGTCGGCCCGACACGAAACCCAATACTCCAGGATATTCAGATCATGAGCACGCCCCTGCACCACATTCCGAACCGTACCCAAAAACTACCCCCCTTGCGGGTTGGCATTGGCGGCCCAGTGGGTTCCGGCAAAACCACCTTGCTCGAAATGCTGTGCAAAAACATGCGCGAGCGCTGGGACCTGGTCGCCATCACCAACGACATTTACACCAAAGAAGACCAGCGCCTGCTCACGGTGAGTGGTGCGCTGCCCGCCGAACGCATCATGGGTGTGGAGACGGGCGGTTGTCCGCACACCGCCATCCGCGAAGACGCCTCCATTAACTTGGAAGCGATTGACCGCATGCTGGAGAAGTTTCCCAACGCCGACGTGGTTTTCATAGAAAGTGGTGGCGACAACCTGGCCGCCACCTTCAGCCCTGAATTGAGTGACTTGACGATTTATGTGATTGACGTGGCAGCTGGCGAAAAAATTCCCCGTAAGGGCGGCCCCGGCATCACCAAAAGCGACTTGTTTGTGATCAACAAGACCGACTTGGCGCCCCATGTGGGGGCCGACTTAGAGGTCATGCGCACCGATACCCGCCGCATGCGCCCGAACCCCGAAACGCGGCCCTGGGTCATGACCAACCTGAAAACTCTGGATGGCTTGGCCGAAGTGGTGGCTTTTATAGAAAAACGGGGCATGTTGCAGCAGGCTTAAGCTTCTTTTGGTCACGCCACCAAGGAAAACCGGGGTTTAAATCGATACAATCAGGCCCCAAGGAAGCGTGGCAGAGTGGTCGATTGCACCGGTCTTGAAAACCGGCGACTCGAAAGGGTCCGTGAGTTCGAATCTCACCGCTTCCGCCAATAAAATAACCCCAAGTAATTAATTTACTTGGGGTTTTTCTATTTTTTCAGTTAAGCATTAGTCACCCTCGTGGTCAAGTCAATATCCGCCCGCAGGGATCGGGCGGGATTTAAATACCCATGCATTGATCGACAGTCCCTCGATCATTGAGGCCAAAAAGGGGCATCCCCTTGCCAAGGCCAAGTCCCTTGAAGACTTGGTGGATGCGACGTGGTTGTTGTCAGGCCCTCTCTTAGGGCCCGGTGATCCGGTCCATCTTGGCTTTGAAAAAAGGGATCTGCCCGCCCCGCAAGTCACCTTGGGCTGTGAATCTTTTTCCACTTTATTGGCCATACTTCCCAACATGGACAGTTTGGCCATCGTTCCCAAGCGCTTTTATGAAGCGCATGGACCGCGAATGGGTTTGGTAGCACTGCAGTTACAAGACAGGTTGCCTGCAACCACGATTCACATCTTTTCTCGTGCGGATGAACCTTTGTCACTGCCCGCACAACGCTTGTTCGACGCGTTTCTGCAAGAAGCCTTGTCTGTGCATCCACCATCTAGTTAACCGATGGATCGATCCAACTCGCTTGCACCGTTCATCCCCCCCGCTTTCAGCATGTTCAATAAATTCGAAACCAATAGGCATGGTTTAGTGGCCAAACGCACTGAGCTGAAATCTTCACCTGCCGTCAATGCTTGGCATGCTTTAAGCCCATGCTATGAACCTGTCATAAACTCTTATCGTTTAAAAAATCGGCAAGAGTTTGCAGAAATAAAAACACTCATTTATAATACTTATTTAGTATTTAACGGCTGTGCTTTTTGCAAAGTATGCAGTTAAAAAATGTTTAATTTATAAAAATTCGATAAAATCAACTGTTATGCAACTCAACAATAGCTCTTTTGTATCAACGTATTTGCGTTTTTTACAGCTCGTATCTGCTTTTGAATTTCTGCCTGCTGGAAAAGAAATGGATGCCAATGAAAGCGCACTGCTGGAAGCTGTTGTTTTGCGTTGGCACGAAAAAAATCCCATGACCGTACGGGAAGCCATCAATTTGGCTGCGTTGGGTTCTCCGGCTACTTTGCATAAACGCATCACGCGTTTGCGCGAGAAAGAAATGTTAAGCACCCTGAACCGCGAGGGTGACCGCCGAGCCAAGTTCCTTGTACCCACAGAATTGGCTCTGGATTACCTGAACAATTTGGGGCAATTCATGCAGCAAGCCCAGGTGGAACCCAGCGTTTAAAACACCGGTTCAATCCAGTTTTTTCAAAGTGCCTCAGCGATCCAAGTGAGGTTTCATCTTTCGGGCGGCCCCTTCAGTCTTCAGCTGACAAAAACAAAGCCTGTAAATCGCTCAAAAAATCGAAGCCCTTGACTGTCGGCCAAATCCGATGCAAATCACGGCCAATCAGCCCCATGTTTTCAGCTTCTTGCAAAGCCTTTTGCACACTGGTCATGGGCAGACCGGTTCTTTCTACATAGTCAGCCAAAACAAATCCATCGCGTAGACGCAACGCATTGAGCATGAATTCAAACGGCAGATCCTGACGCGATACTTCGTTGTTTTGCGTGACAGGATCCCCTTTGAGGGCTTGTTGCATGTAAAGCGCGGGCTCCCGGTAGCGCACTTGCCGCACCACACGGTGTGCGAAACTCAGCTTGCTGTGAGCCCCTGCTCCAATGCCCAGATAGTCACCAAACTGCCAATAGTTCAGGTTATGGCTGCACTGGTGCCCCGGCTTGGCATAGGCCGATACCTCGTATCTGCCCAATCCATGAGCCTCGGTCAACTCGGTGATGCGGTCCATCATTTCATAAGCCAGATCGTCTTCGGGCAAGTTGGGAGGGAACTTGGCAAACACGGTGTTGGGCTCAATCGTGAGGTGATAGATCGAGATGTGCGGCGGCGCAAAATCCAAAGCAGTCCGCATGTCTTGAGTCAGCCCATCAAGTGTCTGGCCAGGCAGCGCGTACATCAGGTCCAGGTTGAAGGTATCAAACACTTGTGCCGCTTCGCTCACAGCGGCCAGCGCTTGGTCCCGGTCGTGCACTCGGCCCAAGGCCTTCAGGTGTGCATTGTCAAAACTCTGCACGCCCACAGAGAGGCGCGTGATGCCCGCTTGCCGGAACGCCTTGAAACGGTCTTTCTCGAAGGTGCCTGGGTTGGCTTCCATGGTAATTTCGGCATCGGGAGCAAGGCGCAGACGGGCTCGGATGCCCGAGATCAATTGGTCAATTGCGTCCGGAGAAAACAAGCTGGGGGTTCCCCCGCCCAAGAAAACGGTCTGGATACTGCGCCCCCAAATCAGCGGCAAACTGGCCTCTAGATCGGCAAACAGCGCCTGGATATAGGTGCCCTCTGTAGAGGCAGCATCGGCCCCTTCCCTAAACTCGTGGGAGTTGAAGTCGCAATACGGACATTTTTTGATGCACCAAGGCAAGTGCACATAAAGCGAAAGTGGAGGCAAATTGGTTAGCTGCAACAAGCCTGGGCGCATCGCATGCACCGGGTCCATGGGCTGACTCATGCTGAGAGGGCGTCCATCCAGCGCTCGCGCATCAGCGCTAGCATGGCCTGCGCAGCCCTCCCTCGATGGCTGTTGGCGTTTTTTACCTCGACAGGCAATTCGGCAAATGTTTGCCCAAACTGTGGCAAATACATGATGGGGTCAAAACCAAAGCCGTTGGTACCTCGGCGTTCGCGGGTAATCTCACCCACCACCCGACCCACGGCAATCAGTGGCTCGGGGTCTTCTGCACTGCGCACAGCCACCAAGGTGCTGACCATGGCAGCACGGCGATTAGCGACATCGTGCATCTGCTCAAGCAATGCGGTCACGTTGTTGTCATCGCTTTTGGGGTACCCAAAGCGGGTGGCGTAATAAGCCGTATCAACGCCCGGCTGCCCCCCAAAAGCATCCACGCACAAGCCTGCGTCATCGGCCAAAGCCGGCAAGCCACTGTGCCGTGCCGCATGGCGGGCTTTGGCTAAGGCGTTTTCAACAAAGGTTTTGAAAGGCTCTTCAGCTTCTGAAATGTTCAACTCGGATTGGCGCACCAAGCTCATGTGCAAAGGGGCAAACAGGGTTTGGAGTTCGGCCAATTTGCCAGCGTTGTTGGAAGCGAGAACGATTTTCATGCACGTAAACGTTTGAACTTCAGGCGGTGAACGTCAGGGTCTTCGGTTCGTCGTGCGCGTGTTTTTGCAGTTGCACCAGTTGGGCAATGCCTTTTTCGGCCAAGGCCAGCATACGGTCCATCTCCACTCGGGTAAAGGCCACGCCTTCAGCGGTGCCCTGCACCTCCACAAAATGGCCAGCGCCTGTCATGACCACATTCATGTCGGTATCGCAAGCAGAGTCTTCGGGGTAGTCCAGATCGAGCAATGGGGTGCCGTCTTTTAGCCCCACAGAAATGGCTGCAACTCGCTCAAGAATAGGCGTTTCTGACAATTTACCCGTGGCAATTAACCAATTGACGGCATCCTGTGCCGCAACAAAAGCGCCCGTGATACTGGCCGTGCGGGTGCCACCGTCGGCTTGAAGCACGTCGCAGTCAAGGTGAATGGTGCGTTCGCCCAATTTTTTCAGGTCAAAGACTGCCCGTAATGATCGGCCAATCAGACGTTGTATTTCCTGCGTCCGACCACTTTGTTTGCCGCGAGCCGCTTCGCGGTCACCCCGAGTGTGCGTTGCCCGGGGCAACATGCCGTATTCAGCCGTGACCCAGCCTTCGCCACTGCCTTTTTTGTGGCCGGGCACTTTTTCTTCGACTGAGGCGGTGCACAAAACACGGGTCTGCCCAAACTCAATCAGGACCGAGCCCTCGGCATGCACTGTGTATCCACGGGTGATACGAACTGGGCGCAAAGCATCAGGGGCGCGACCGGATCGGACGTAGGAAGCAGTGGTGTTGTTCATGGTGTGTGTGTTGAAAAGTACGTTGACAGCAGGGTGTGCGGCAGGGTGAGTATTGTGCAGTACAATCATATTGATCATTCCTAAAATGAACTGGGCTAGCTTCAACGCCAAATTCCCTCATATATCTAACAAACTGATCGCGTTTGTTTTGTAGAATATGCATACTGAATAACCAGTAAGAGTGTTTTTCATCCCATTGCGGTAGAATGTAATTCTTATTGTGTACATGCTTAATGTAGAATGCACTATTTTCTCTTGCCTTAATAACAGATTCAGCTGCTTCAGGAATATTAGCTATACCAATTGCAGCGTTAATGTTATTCATGTGATATTTAAATCCTGCGCGTGTAATATTTTGAGTACAACGGAAAGATTCATTTTTAGTACGATCTAAACCATACCATCTTAACATCTTTGCAACAGGAATATCTTTCTTAGGGCAAACAAGAATACCACCATCACCTGCGGTAAGGAACTTAATAGCCTGGAAGCTATAGCAGATATAGTCGCCTCTATCCAAGCTATTTTTATCTTCAATAAAGCTTTCCCAGGAATGCGCAGCATCTTCAATGACTGGAATACCGTGCTTCTTAAGAGCGGCATAATCACAGAATTTACCTGCCCAGTTTACACCAATAATAGCTTTAGTCTTTGGAGTAATAAGTTTCTTTACAGATATAGGATCAATTAAACCTGTAAACGGGTCGATATCTGCCCACTTGATTACTGCGCCGCGGTGAATTGGACCTACGTTCGTTGCAAAGCAAGTTTGAGGAGTTGTAATAACTTCATCACCAGGTTGGAGATTGATTAGTTCAAGAGCGAGATCAATAGCCGCTGTACACGAGTTAACCGTTACAGGTTTGGTTCTTGTACCTAATGCAACCCAAAGTTGATCTTCAAATTGATCAACAACTGTACCTTGACCGATAAAACCAGATGCAAGGACTTGGGCGACATCTTCGCTAGCCCGATCTGACATTCTTACTTTAAATAGGGGAATCATACTTATACTCCATGTGATAGATTTTGTCTGTTTCACCGATGACCTCAAACCCTAGCTTGATATAAACGATGAACGCCTTAGTGTTCGATTTTAAAACTTCTAACCTTACAGGCTTTGATCCATCGCAGGAATTCAACAAGAATTTAAACAGCAATTGACCAATACCTTTACCTCTGTAACCAGGTAGTAGACCACCTGTTAACAACGATTCATCTGCATTCTTGTGTACTAATCCATACCCAACATCAACAATACATGCACCATGCTGAATTTCATACGCGAGAAATAAATTATATTTTTCATGAGCAGAAAGAAACCATTCCTTCTGCTGATCTTCGGTAATATGTGCATTGCTTCGAGTCATATAGTCTTTGCAAGTATTACGGATGACGCGAAGCATTTCTGCCTCTTGTAATGTCGTAACTTTCTTAAAAACTACGTTTTGATACTCACTCATAATAAAAATACCTCATTAAATTTCTTCATAACAGATTCAGGCTTGAAAGCTTCTACACGTCTATACCATTCTTCATTATTTATCTCTTGAATGTTGGTTAGTTTCTCAATTAAGTTACCTTCGTTATAAAGAGTGCCCGAGTCTTTTAACATTTCAAGATGGTTTAAATCGTGACCGTTTTCCCATGCTAGTACAGGTTTGTTTTGAGATAGAAATTCAGCAATTGAGAGACCGAAACTTTCACCGCGTTGTCTAGCATGAAGCATTGCATCACACGTGTTAATAAAGTTAGACTTCTTCTGCGGGTCACCAGTCTCGGTAATATAGTGTACACGGGGGTGTGTTATGAAGGGTACGGTACCTAAAAATAAGAATACAAATCGTTCATCCTGCAGTACAAGTTTTTCAACTGCTTTTTTAACAAAGTCTAAATCAAATGTATAGTAACCACCCAGCCTACCGATTACAATCTGATCAGGTCTAATGTTAAAGTGTTCTCTATAGTTTTTCGTAGGAGATGGTAGGTCAACAATATGTGGTACGTAT
>CAMDXR010000077.1 GCA_945877725.1 Limnohabitans sp. Rim8 | reverse complement strand
TGATCGCCATGTTGCTGGGGGTGGTCTACACCCTGCCCAACTTTTTTGGTGAGGCCCCTGCGGTGCAGGTGTCTTCGGGCAAGGCGACCATCAAGGTGGACACCTCGACCCTGCAAAAGGTAGAGGACGCGCTGAAAGCCGCCTCGGTCGCACCCCAATCGGTGGCTTTGGAAGGAACCTCAATCCGGGCCCGTTTTGACAGCACTGACCAGCAACTCAAGGCCAAAGACGCGATTCAAAAAGCCCTGACCCCTGAGTCGGGTGACTCACCCTACGTGGTGGCGCTCAACCTGGTTTCGCGCTCCCCCGCTTGGTTAACCGCCTTGCACGCTTCGCCCATGTATTTGGGTCTCGATTTGCGGGGCGGCGTGCATTTCATGTTGCAAGTGGACATGCAGGCCGCGTTGACCCAACGTCTGGAAGCCTTGGCGGGTGATTTGCGCAGTGTTTTGCGCGAAAAAGACGTGCGTCACGGGGGCATCAGCCGAAACGGCCAAAGCATTGAGATCCGCTTGCGCGATGCGCAACAACTTGAGGGGGCTAAGCGTGTTTTGTCGGCCCAGTTCGCCGATTTGCAAGCTCAGGAAGCCGCCGATGGCGCTGAGTTTCGCCTGACCGCCAGCATCAAACCCGAAGCGGCGCGCCGCGTGCAAGAGCAGGCCCTGAAACAAAACATCACCACTTTGCACAACCGGATCAACGAACTTGGCGTGGCCGAGCCCGTGATTCAGCAACAAGGTCTGGACCGCATTGTGGTGCAACTGCCGGGCGTGCAAGACACGGCCAAAGCCAAAGACATTTTGGGCCGCACCGCCACCCTAGAAGTGCGCATGGTGGACGAAAGCACCGAGGCTCGCGCTGCCGAGCAAGCGGGTGGCATCGTGCCTTTTGGGGCTGAACGCTACTTAGAGCGCGACGGCCGTCCCTTGGTGGTCAAGAAGCAAGTGGTGTTGACGGGTGACAACCTGACCGACGCCCAACCCGGCTTTGATGGACAGACGCAAGAACCGGTCGTCAACCTGACGCTGGACGCCAAAGGCGCACGCATCTTCAAGGATGTGACGCGCGACAACATCGGCAAGCGCATGGCCATCATCTTGTTCGAAAAAGGCAAGGGCGAAGTGGTGACTGCGCCGGTGATCCGCAGCGAAATCGGGGGTGGACGCGTGCAGATTTCGGGCCGCATGACCACGGCCGAGGCCAACGACACCGCGCTGTTGTTGCGTGCCGGATCGCTTGCTGCGCCGATGGAGATCATCGAAGAGCGCACGATTGGCCCCAGCTTGGGGGCCGAGAACATTGCTAAAGGCTTCAACAGTGTGACCTGGGGGTTTTTGGTCATCGTCGCCTTCATGTTCATTTATTACGCGGTGTTTGGGCTGGTCTCTGGCATCGCCTTGGGGGTGAACCTGCTGTTCCTGGTGGCCATTTTGTCCATGCTGCAAGCCACCTTGACCTTGCCGGGCATGGCCGCCATGGCACTGGCGCTGGGCATGGCGATTGACTCCAACGTGTTGATCAACGAGCGTGTGCGTGAAGAATTGCGCAACGGTGTCAGCCCGCAAGCGGCTATTCATGCCGGATACGACCGCGCTTGGTCCACTATTTTTGACTCCAACATCACCACTTTGATTGCTGGCGTGGCCTTGCTGGCCTTTGGTTCCGGCCCTGTGCGGGGCTTCGCCGTGGTGCATTGCATCGGCATTTTGACCAGCATGTTCTCGGCGGTTTTCTTCTCGCGTGGCTTGGTCAACCTCTGGTACGGAGGCAAGAAGAAGTTGAAATCGGTGTCGATTGGCACGGTGTGGCGGCCTGAAGGCGGCTCTGCGGTGAAAGCCGACTAAAGGGAACGGATCATGGAACTTTTCAAAATCAAAAAAGACATCCCGTTCATGAAGCACGCGTTGATCTTCAACGCGATCTCCTTCCTGACCTTTGCGCTGGCGGTGTTCTTCTTATTTAGCCGTGGCCTGCACCTGTCGGTGGAGTTCACGGGCGGCACCTTGATGGAAGTCAGTTACAGCCAACCGGCCGACCTGCAAAAGGTCAGAGGCACGGTGGGCACGCTGGGCTTTAGTGAAGTGCAAGTGCAAAATTTCGGCTCGGCCCGTGATGTGTTGATCCGTTTGCCTGCGCAAAAGGGTGTGAGCTCGGCGCAACAAAGCGACAAGGTTTTGGCCGCCCTGAAAGCCAATGACCCGGATGTCACACTGCGCCGTACCGAGTTTGTCGGTCCGCAAGTGGGGGACGAGCTGGCTGAAGACGGCCTCAAGGCGCTGGCCTTTGTGGTGGTCGGAATCATGCTTTATTTGGCCATTCGCTTCGAGTGGAAATTTGCCGTGTCGGCCATCATCGCCAACTTGCACGACGTGATCATCATCCTGGGCTTTTTTGCGTTCTTCCAGTGGGAGTTTTCGCTGGCCGTGCTGGCCGCCGTGTTGGCGGTGCTGGGGTATTCGGTGAACGAATCGGTGGTGATTTTTGACCGAATCCGCGAAAACTTCCGCCGCTATCGCAAGATGAACACGATTGAGATCATCGACAACGCGATCACCTCCACCATCAGCCGCACCATCATCACCCACGGATCAACCCAGATCATGGTGTTGTCTATGTTGCTGTTTGGTGGCGAGACCTTGCACTACTTCGCCATGGCCCTGACCATCGGCATTTTGTTCGGCATCTACTCATCGGTCTTCGTGGCCGCCGCCATCGTCATGTGGCTGGGTATTGAGCGTGAAGACCTGATTAAACCGATCAAAAAAGACAACGATCCAGGCGACGAAAACTCCGGCGCAGTGGTCTGACCGCTGTCCTGACCTTTTTTAATGTCATACCCGGCTCCGACCGGGTATCCATCGCAGCCAAAGCCATGGACCCCCGATCAGGTCGGGGGTGACAGGACACTGAGTTATGGCCCCCCCGATCAGGTCGGGGGTGACGGATGGGCCGAAGGGCGACGGGTTGAGTGGCGTGACTTGGCCCATTGATCAAGCCGATCCGATGCGTTGAAACAGCCCACCGGGCAGGCGGCCTACTTGGCCCATCAATTCCAGTTCCAGCAATTGCGCTTGCAGTTGTGCGGTGGGCCAGCCGCAGCGGGCTTGCAAGGCGTCTAGGCTAACCGGGTCGTGGCCCAAGGCCTGCAGCAAGGCTTGTGCGTGGTGCAGCGCGTTGCCCATGTCGTCCGTTGTGGTCCCTTCTACGCCATCTTCTACGCCACTCTCACCGCCCGCACCACCTTCAGCTTCTCCGACCGCACCACCGCCCCCTTCAGCGTCACGCTCCTCGCCTTGTTCAGGTGTGCCCGTCAGTACCAACGGCATTTGTGCAAAAGGGTCGGGCAGGCGCAATTCTTCCAGCACGTCTTGTGCCGACTCCACCAGTTTGGCCCCTTGTTTGATCAGCAGGTGGCAACCTTTGGATTGGGCCGAGTGGATGGAGCCGGGGATCGCCATCACGTCGCGGCCTTGCTCAAGCGCTTGTTTGGCCGTGATGAGTGAGCCCGATTGCAGCGCAGCCTCCACCACCAGCGTGGCTTGGGCCAGGCCGGAGATCAAGCGGTTTCGGCGAGGAAAGTTAGGTGCCAAGGGGGGCGTGCCCAATGCGTATTCGCTCAAGATCAAGCCACGCTGGGCAATCCGGTGGGCCAAATCGCGGTGTTGCTTGGGGTACACCCGGTCCAGACCCGTGCCCACCACGGCCACGGTGGCTACGTTGAATAGGGGCGTCGTCACAGGGGCAGCAGCCCCCAGCAGCGCCCCTTCGTGTGCCGCGCCGTCCACGCCCAGCGCCATGCCGGAGACCACGGTCAGCCCACTGGCGGCCAAGCTGCGGGCAAATTCGCGGGCGTTGATCTGGCCTTGCGGTGTCGGGTTGCGGCTGCCCACCATGGCCACCGTTTGCGCGGCCTTTAGGTGGCGCAGCGCTTGGATCTGGCCCATGGCATAGAGCATGAGTGGCGGGTCCGAAATTTCCAGCAGTGCGCCGGGGTAATCGTCATCGCCCAGCGTGACCACGGCCCGCCCAATGGGTGTGATGGCAGTTTCGCTTTCGGTCGCGGATTTGGTTTCGGTGTGCAGCCAGTCCCAGGTTTCTTCGGTCAACTCGGGCCAGCCAGAGGGGATTTGGCGCAGGGCCTGGGCTTGCAGCGCCGAGACCACTTGTCGCAAAGCCGACTCGGATTGTTCAAAGATGGCCTCGGGCTCGCCAAACGCGGCCAACAAGCGCCTGGCCGCTTCTGCCCCAACGCCTGGCGTGAGCGAAAGGCGCAGCCAATGTCCCAACTCTTCGGGTGTCTTCACCATGCATGTCTCCCTGTGCGGCCTGATGGGCCGTCTGTGCATGCATTGTGGACCCAAGCCGCAAAAGTGACCAGGTTCAGGCGGGTTGACGTTTTTGCTGCCAGTGGGCCAGCCAGCCAAACAGCCAGTGGTTGACCAAGGCCACACTCCAGCAGATAAAGCCGGTCCAAAAGGTGTGGCTGGGGTAGTGCGCGCCGCGCAGGGTTTGGGTCAGTCCCAAGATACAGCCCAGCAGCAGCACGGCGATCAAAATACGTTGGCCAGTGCGCCGTTGAGCGGTCAGTCCGGAGTTCAACCAAGGCAAGGTCAGCGCGAAAAATGCCAAGTCGGATGAAGCGTGACCTCCTGGAAAGCAGTGGCCCACGCCGCCATCGCCCAAACCCCAGCTCCAGTGGGACACGTAAACCGCTGCGCCGCCAAAATCTTTTAACTCCCAGGGGCAACTGGTCAGGCTGAACTGTTTCAGGGTGCTGATGGTGATCAGGCTCAGCGTGATGCCCAACATGATTTCAATGCGTTGCAACCGGGTGAGTTGGCGAAACACCCCTTTGGGCCACCACACCATGACCAGCAGGCCGAGATAAATCACGATGGCCAGTTGCTTGGCCCGGGTGTGCAAAATTTGATCCAGCCACCAGTTGTTGCGCAGGCTGAAGCCCTGCGGGTTGGCGATCCAGTGCATCACCGCGCCATCCAGCCCCGAAAAATCCCAGGCCAGCAACAGCATCAGTGCCACCCAGGTCCATCGGCCCAAAAGGTGCGAGGGCGACAAGTCGCGCACGGTGGCGTAAGCGGGTAAAGCGTGTAAAGCGGGGGCGCTTTGGCGGGCGGGCTTGGACATGGGGAAATAAAAAGCGCGAAGGCGAATCAAGTCAAGGTTGCAGGGCAGGCCCAACACGGACCTGCCAAGCCCCCAATGTAATGGGCTTTGCTTGGTCGGGCCGGTTCAGGCCGGATTTGGCAATCATTTTGCCCAGTCCTTCAGCGTGTGATCAGTTGCTGTGTCTAGAATCAAGCCCATTTCTAAGTTCCCCCCTGTGACCCACTCCTACATGAAGTTTATTTTTGCACGCACCGCCTGGCATCCCACGGCACTGCTGATGGTTTTGACACTTTGGCTTGGCACGGTCGGCAATTTTCCGTTTTGGATGGCGATTTGGAAGTTGCCGGAAACCCAAGGCTTGCGGGCGCTGACCACAATGGGCAGTCTGTGGCTGATTTTGGTGGGTTTGGTGTGCTGGTTTTTGTGCCTGTGGGTCTGGCCGCGTTGGCTCAAACCTGCCGCCGTGGTGATGCTGATGACCGTGGCGTCCAGCAGCTATTTCATGCTCACTTATGGGGTGGTGATTGACCCCAGCATGTTGGCCAACGTGGCGCAAACCGATGTACGCGAGGTGCGTGACCTGCTGACTTGGCCCATGTTGGCCGCTTTGACGCTTGGCGTTGTGTTGCCCGGTGTCTGGTTGTGGCGGCAGCCGGTTCAGGCCGTCAACGCCAAACCGCTCATTCTGCGGCAACTGGGCGTGGCCTTGCTGGCTTTTGTGGTGGCCATGGGCGTGTTCTGGGTGACCTTTCAGGACATCGCCTCGCTCACGCGCAACCACAAGCAGCTGCGTTACATGATCAACCCCTTCAACAGCATCTATGCCGTGACCCGGTTTTTTGTCGGGCAGGCCAGTTTGGCCAGCCAGCCCCTTCAGGTCATAGGCCAAGACGCGCAGTTGGCTGAGCCTGTGCAGCCTGTGCTTGTGCCCGTGTCGGTTCCGGCAATTGACCGAGCGCCCCTGATGGTGGTGGTGTTGGGCGAAACCGCGCGGGCTGCTAATTTTGGTTTGGGCGGTTATGCGCGAGACACCACGCCGCAGTTGCGCAAATTGCAGGCCCAAGGCGACCTGACTTATTTCTCAGACGTCAAATCCTGCGGCACCAGCACCCAAGCCTCGGTGCCGTGCATGTTTTCGCATCTGGGCAAGTCTGATTTTGAGGGCAACAACCAGCGCTTTGAAAGCGTGCTCGATGTCTTGCAGCGCGCAGGTTTGGCCGTGTTGTGGCTAGACAATCAGTCGGGCTGCAAGGGCGTCTGTGAGAGGGTGCCCAATGTCTCGACCACCGCCCTGAAAGTGCCCGAGTTTTGCAAAGACGGCGAATGTCTGGACGAGGTGATGTTGCACGAATTGCCCAAACAACTGGCCGCGCTGGACCCGGCCAAACGCGCCAAGGGCACGGTGGTGGTGATGCACCAGATGGGCAGCCATGGCCCGGCTTATTACAAGCGCTCGCCCGCCGAGCTGAAACAGTTCAAGCCCGAGTGCAGCAGCAACGCGCTGCAAAACTGTCCGCCCGAACAGATCGTCAACGCCTACGACAACTCGATCCTGTACACCGACCACTTTTTGGCCAAAACCGTGCAATGGTTGCAAGCCCAAGCCCGGCCCACCTCGCTGCTGTATGTGTCGGACCACGGCGAATCTTTGGGTGAAAAAGGACTTTATCTGCATGGCATGCCCTACAGTTTTGCGCCCAAAGAACAAATTCATGTGCCCATGCTGGTGTGGTTGTCCCGGCCCATGCTAAAGCTGCGCGGCTGGAACATGTCTTGCCTGCAAGCCCAAAGTGCCAAAGAGTTGACGCACGACAACCTGTTTCACTCGGTGTTGGGCTTGAGCCAAGTCAAAACCAGTCTGGCCAAACCCGAGTTGGACCTCTTTTCTGCCTGCGCTGCGGGGCGCTGACAGGGCTTACACCCGCTGAACACGCCCAAAAACTCGGCAAAATCGGCGGGCATTTTGGAAATTGGGGACAATACCCCCCAGATTTGTTATCCGCTTTGAATCCCATGGCCCTGCTCACCATACTTTGTTACCCCGACGCCCGCTTGCAAAAAGTGGCCAAGCCCGTACAAGCGGTGGACGACCGCATTCATGTCTTGATCGACGACATGCTTGAAACCATGTACGACGCCGGTGGCATTGGCCTGGCCGCCACGCAAATTGATGTGCATGAGCGCTTGGTCGTGATCGATGCCTCTGAGGAGCGCAACCAACCCCTGGTGTTGATTAACCCCGAAATCACTTGGATGAGCGATGAGCGGGTCAAGGGCGAAGAGGGCTGTTTGTCGGTGCCGGGCATTTACGACGGCGTGGAGCGCGCCACATCGGTCAAGGTCAAGGCGCTGGACCGCCATGGCAAGGAGCAAAGCATCGAGGCCGAGGGCATGCTGGCCATTTGCATTCAGCACGAACTGGACCACTTGAAAGGCAAAGTGTTCGTCGAATACCTCTCCCCGCTCAAGCAAGGCCGCATCAAGACCAAGATGGTCAAAGCCCAAAAAGCCGAGCGCTGAGCACGGCATGCGACTGATTTTTGCGGGCACGCCCGAATTTGCTCAGGTGGCTCTGGCCGCTTTGCACCAGGCGGGCCACACGGTGGCACTGGTGTTGACCCAGCCCGATCGCCCTGCTGGTCGGGGTATGAAACTGCAAGCCTCCCCTGTCAAACAATGGGCGCTTGACCACCAGGTGCCGGTAGCGCAACCGCGCAGTTTGCGGCTCGATGGCAAATACCCCGAAGACGCCGCTGCAGCCCGCCAGGCCTTGCTGGCCGCCGGGGCCGATGCCATGATCGTGGCCGCCTATGGCCTGATCTTGCCGCAGTGGGTACTCGATTTGCCACCCAAAGGCTGCTTGAACATCCATGCCTCATTGCTGCCCCGTTGGCGCGGTGCGGCTCCGATTCACCGCGCCATTGAGGCGGGCGACAGCCAAACCGGCATCACCATCATGCAAATGGATGCGGGTCTGGACACCGGCGACATGCTGCTGGTGCGCCCTGAAGATATCGCGTCTGGCGACACCACAGCCCTGCTGCACGACCGCTTGGCCGCACTCGGGGGCCAGGCCATCGTGCAAGCACTGGCCGAGTTGGACCACCTGCCGCACCAGCCGCAGCCTGCCGAGGGCGTGACCTACGCCCACAAGATCGAAAAAACCGAGGCGGCGCTGGACTGGGCGCTGCCCGCCGACCTGCTGGCTCGACGCATCCGCGCGTTTGACCCCTTTCCCGGCATGACCGTGCCCTTGACCTTCAACGATGGCACGGCCCAGCGTGTTGAAACCCTCAAGCTCTGGCACGCCGTGGCCGAGTCGATGTCACAGACAGGTATGCAATCCACTCCTCCGGGGACCGTGCTGAGTGCGGACGCTTCGGGCGTGCGGGTGGCCTGTGGCCAAGGCCAGCTGTGCCTGACCCAATTGCAGCGGCCCGGCGGCAAACGCCTGAATGCGGCTGACTTTTTACGGGGCTGTCCGTTGCAAGCAGGTCAGCGATTGGTAGACGCCTGATGTTTTTCTTGTCCCGTCTGTACCGCCATCCTGCTTTTGTGGTGGGCATGCGCGAGGTTTCGCCCCAGTCGCCCGGCATTGCGGCTTGGGGACTCATGACCGGCGTGGCCATGGTCAAGTCGGGCATGAGCCTGTTCGAGGCCAGTGCCATGACCTTGCTGGTGTTTGCGGGCAGCTCGCAACTGGCGGCCATTCCATTGATCGTGGCGGGTGCGCCCGCTTGGGTGATTTTGGCCACGGGCTTTTGCGTCAACCTGCGGTTTGTGGTGTTCAGCTTGCACTTGCGGCCCTACCTCATGCATTTGCCGCGTTGGCAGCGCATGTTTCATGGCTACCTGACCGCCGACATCAGTTATGTGTTGTTCACCCGCAAATACCCCCAACCGGGCGAGACGCCGCAAGAACGCTTGGCGCAAGAAGCTTATTTGGCGGGCAACGACTTTTTGAACTGGGCCTCTTGGATCGTGGCGAGTTTTGTGGGCATTGCCCTGGCCAACTTGATCCCGCCCTCTTGGGGCTTGGGCTTTGCGGGCATCTTGTGTCTGTTGGGTATTCAGTGTTCTTTGGCCAGCTCGCGCATGCGCATTTTGTCGGCAGCGGTGGCCGGGGTGGCGGCGGTGGTGGCTTATTCGCTCCCGCTCAAGCTCAACATCGTGGTGGCGATTGCCGTGGCAGTCATTCTGTGCCTGACGGTTGAACAGCTCAAACCGGCTTCAAAGGCCCAAGCATGAACCACACAGACTTTTGGACGCTGGGCATCATCATCGGGCTGGCGCTGGTCACGGTGCTGACCCGAAGCTTCTTTTTTATCTCCAGCAAAAGCTGGCAGTTGCCACATTGGGCGCAACGCGGCTTGCAATACGCGCCGATTGCGGCTTTGTCGGCTGTGGTGGTGCCCGAAATCGTCACCGTGCAAGGGGTGTTGGTCACCACTTGGCAAGACCCCCGCTTGTTTGCCGCCGTGGTCGGGGCTGGTTTCTACTTTTGGCGGCGCGATGTGCTGCTGACCATCCTGACCGGCATGGCCGTGTATTTGCCGCTGCACTTGGGGTTGGGTTGGTAGGGCAGAGTCAGATTGAGTTGTTCTGCGTTCGTACTGGCCAATAAGCCAGCTAATTGCATTTGTTTTTGTTTCTTCCCGTTTCTTTCAGGCCTTGTTGCCCCTGCGGCTTTTAAAATCGTTTCCACGCTGGACCACTCGTTGTCGCAGCACCGAGACCCACTTTCACCCCAACCCCACAACCTCTGTCTTCCACCATGAACGTCATTCGCTTTTCTGATTTGTGTGCCAATGGCCAAGCCGCAGGCCAACGTGTGTTCATCCGTGCCGACCTGAACGTGCCCCAAGCCGATGACGGCAGCATCACCGAAGACACCCGCATCCGTGCCAGCGTGCCCTGCATACAAATGGCGCTGCAAGCCGGGGCTGCCGTGATGGTGACCAGTCACTTGGGCCGCCCTACTGAGGGTGAATTTAAGCCCGAAGACTCGCTGGCCCCGGTGGCCAAGCGCTTGGGCGAGTTGCTGGGCCGCGATGTGCCCTTGATAGCCCACTGGCTGGACGGCATCAGCGTGGCCCCCGGCCAAGTGGTGTTGCTGGAAAACTGCCGCATCAACAAGGGCGAGAAAAAGAACGACGAAGCGCTGGCCCGCAAAATGGCCGCGCTGTGCGACATCTATGTCAACGACGCCTTTGGCACCGCCCACCGTGCCGAGGGCACGACCTACGGCATCGCCCAATTTGCCCCCATCGCGTGTGCGGGCCCCTTGCTGGCAGCAGAGATTGATGCGATAGGCAAAGCCCTGGCCGCGCCCAAGCGCCCGCTGGTGGCCATCGTGGCGGGCAGCAAAGTCAGCACCAAGCTGACCATTTTGAAAAGCCTGTCGCAAAACGTGGACCAACTGATTGTGGGCGGTGGCATTGCCAACACCTTCATGCTGGCAGCGGGTTTGAACATTGGCAAAAGCCTGGCCGAAGCCGATTTGGTGGACCAAGCCAAAGCGGTGATCGAGGCCATGAAGGCAAGAGGCGCGCAAGTTCCGATTCCGACCGACGTGGTGACGGCCAAAAGTTTCTCAGCCGATGCTGTGGCGACCATTAAAAAGGCCACCGAGGTGGCGGACGACGACCTGATTTTGGACATTGGCCCCGAAACGGCGGCCCAACTGGCAGCCCAACTCAAGCAAGCGGGCACGATTGTATGGAACGGCCCGGTGGGCGTGTTCGAGTTTGCGGCCTTTGAAAACG
Organism: Limnohabitans sp. Rim8; assembly: GCA_945877725.1. GTDB lineage: Bacteria > Pseudomonadota > Gammaproteobacteria > Burkholderiales > Burkholderiaceae_C > Limnohabitans_A. Next base: position 118 of record CAMDXR010000077.1, on the reverse strand, counting down.
GCACCAAGGTCATTGCCCAAGCGATTGCCGAGTCCAGCGCCTTCAGCATCGCAGGCGGTGGCGACACCCTGGCGGCCATAGCCAAATACGGCATCGAAAAGCAGGTGGGCTACATCTC
>CAMDXR010000076.1 GCA_945877725.1 Limnohabitans sp. Rim8 | reverse complement strand
TCGGGATCGGTTTGTTCAATCAGAATATTGCGGTGGTACATGGCAGTCCTTCAAATGATGGAACCTTGGCGCAAGACTTTTGAAAAGTCCCCAACAAGGGCTGCCCAGGCGAACGGCTGAAAACCTGAAAACGGGGTGGAGAGTCCGATACAGGCTGTGCGCTTCCCAGTGGTTATGGGGTGACCGGAGGCCACCACTGTCCACGTCAGAGTTGTCCCCCATTAGTTAACGTTGGGGGAGGCTCCTATCGCCAGTCGCGCACACTTATTAGTGTAGCCGAGCCCGGACAGTGGCCCGAAGGCCTCAAAGCTTCGTGCCCGAACCTTTAGGGGGCAGGGACGCAGTGCTTTGTTTGCCAATGATTTTCTCAAGCAGAATTTGCTCGGACAAGACCCGGTCAACATACAGACTGTCTGAGGCCTGCCCTGAAGATGCCCCGTAAAGCGACAAAGCGTCTTCCATAGAGGTGGTTTGCTGTATCAGGGCTTGCAGATGGCGCACGCCCACTCGCAAATTGGTCAAAGGGTCAAAAGCCGACAAAAGTCCACCAAAGTTGGCCAGAGCCTCGGCATGCGCATTTTGTTCAATTTGCATCAAGCCAACAGTGCCCTGGCTGCCGGTGGCAAAGGGGTTGAAGCGGGACTCCACGGCCATGATTGCCAAGATCAAGGTCGGTGAGACTTGGCTGCGCTCACCAATGGCCCAAGCCTCGGCCACCAGGGCCGCCATCGGCTCGTTTGAGACGCGGTATTTTTTACTCAACCAGCGGGTAATGGCCAATTGGTCTTCCGGCAAGTTCTTGATGCTCTTGGCCGTGGAGCGACTGGCGGCATTGCCTGGCGATGTGTAAACCAGCGATTCAAATTTGCGCAATTCAAGCATGCCCAACAAAAAATCGCTGGCCGAAGACTGCAGGTTGGGCCGCGCCGTGAAAGCCAACAAGACCAAAATAACTCCCAAGCCAATGACAGCCAGGCTGTGGCGAGTAATTTCTACAAAACCTTCACGAACGTCGGCCGCCCATGTTCGAAAACACAGAAATATTCGGTCCATGTTGATGAGTTTCGCTGTCAATACATTTCCTGGTGCGTGGAGCGATGTGGCGTGGAGAATCGTCACTGCGCTTGGGATCACGGACCCATTGCAACATGGGTCGGCGGAGTTGAGGGGAATAAATTGGCGGGTATTCCCTAGGTAGGTACTTGATTTTAGGAAAATTTAATATCCAGTCAATACTAACGAAATAACTCTTTATGTCTTTTTGTTATGTTTTGTCTTGTCTACGCCCGAAATATCATTTGATTGACTGGTATTGCATCTTCCTTGTCAGAGGAGCGCAAATAACGGCGAAAATACGCGGCTTCGGCCATTCGCATGAACTTCCTCAGGCGCATCTGGTCTAAAAGCTGATGCCGTATTTGGCCTGAACAGTGTTTTAAAGTTTTTTACCGTGACTTCATCCTCCAAGCCTCTTGACCTTGCTGCTCTTGACCCATTGACCGGGGGCGCATTCAGTGCCGCCACCTCGGGAGAGCGCAGTGCCCGTTTGCGTGAGTGGCTCATTTCCGAGCCGACTGTGGAATTGTTGAGCGAGGTCTATCGCGAGATGTCCACCCGAGACAAGGGCGCAGCCAAGATACTGAAAGAAAAGCTCGACGAACTCAAACGTTTGCACGGGCAGGACGTGCTGGCCAGTGACTGGGCTCAAAAAGCGGAACAAATGTTACAGGCCCCGCGTCTGAACATTGCCGATGCCATGGCATGGCAACGCGATGCAGCCAAAGCCGGTGCCCCTTTGTCGCGCGAACCTTTGGCCAGCTTGAAAGTTCGCTTGGCCGAGGTGGTCAAAGGCGTCGAAGACTTGCAGCACCAAGTCATGGTCCAGCGTGAATCTGCCGTTTTATTGGCGCAACGTATCGAAGTGTTGTCAACCAAGCCAATGGCTGAAGCACAGGCCAACATGGCCGGTCTCAGCAACGATGTGGCGCAGTGGCAAAGCCAAGCGCAGCATTTGAGCAGCAATGCCATGTGGCCCAGCGTGGACTTGAAGTTTCCGCCCCAATTGGATGCCGCGTTGAGTCAATTGCAAGCCGTTTGGCAAGGTTTTTCGGCGGCGCTCGTCCAGGCTCAGCAAGCTCAGACGGACGCCTCTGCCGCGCTGCCTCCCGTGCCTGTTTGGGCCGATGAAATTCGCCGTGGCCGTGGCGAGGGCGTGCCGCCCCAGAAAGCCGCCAAGCCCACCGCCGCCACAACAGCGACTGCGACTGCTTCTGCCAACGCAGAAACGCCCAAAGAACCCAAAGAACACAGAGAACCCAAAGCGGCCCCGCCCAAAATGGACGCCGTCCAGCGGCAAAACCTGCGCGACCAGGCCACCAAGGCCATCACTGAAATTCTGGAGGTCATTGAAAAGCAAATCACTGACCAAGAAGGCAAAGTCAACGAGGAGTCCGCCACGGCCTTGCGCAACTTGCTCAAGCTGCACGGCAAAAACCTGGATACCGCACTCGATGAGCGCGTGCACAACGCCCTGCTGGCTGCGGGCGACCCTGCGGGCTGGCAGCGCTGGCTGGCCAATCGTTTCCGCGAAGAACTGGTGGCCCAAGCCGAAGCGTTGCTGGACGCAGAAAAAGCCCCCACAGTCGGCGGCCGCAAGATGCAAGACAAACTGCGTCAACTGCGCGAAAGCTGGAAGCAGACCGATCAAGGTGGCTTGCCCAACCATGCGTTATGGAAGCGTTTTGATACCGCTTGCAATGAGGCCTATAAAACGGTTTTGGCTTGGTTAGAGCAAATCAAAAAAGAATCGGCCGATCACCGCGCTCAACGTTTGGCCTTGATGGAAGAGGTCAAAGCCTGGACGGCAGCCAACGCTGAAAACAGCGACTGGCGCAGCCAATTGCGCGCGCTGCATCAGTTTGCAGACCGCTGGCGCAATGCGGGTCATTTGAGCGAAAAGTCCTTTGGCGAAATGCAAACGCAATGGAAAGGCATCTTCAAAGCTGCCGCTGCCCCACTGGAGGCCGCACAAAAAGCCAGTGTCGAGCGCCGTCATGCCTTGATCAATGAAGCCCGTGAACTGGGTGCTGCACCCAACTTGCGTGTGGACGCTGTTAAGGCTTTGCAACAGCGCTGGCAAGTTGAAGCCCAGTCTGTGCCCGTCGATCGCAAGACAGAACAAAAGTTGTGGGAAGTTTTCCGTGCACCGCTGGACGAAGCTTTCCAGCGCAAAGGCACAGAGCGCCAACCTTCTGCTGCCCAGCTTAGCCCCCACGACTTGGCGGTGATCGAAGCCTCCAAAGCCCTGGATGCCGCTAATTCTGGTGGTGACGCTTCCAAAATTCGTGCTGCCATGGCCGCACTCGACGCCGCGCTGCGCGGGCAAGCCCAGGCTGTAGCCAATCAGCAAACCAAGCCTTCGCCCACCAAGGCGGATGAAGTTTCGGCCACGACGTCTGAGGCATCGGCCAACAGCGAAGTCGCTGACGCTCCTCAAACCCAAGAAGGGGAAGCAAGCCCTTCGGAGGCCGCCCAAAGCGACGATGCTGCCGAGTCTGAAACAGCCGCAGAAGTGGCCGCTGAAGTGGCTGTACCCGTGGCACCTCCCAAGCCAGCCAAACCGGTGGTGGCTGTGCGCGGGGATGACCGCCCAGGCCAGAAAAAAACCGAAGCTCCCGCAGCAGGTCGCCGCGATGGTCGCCCCGGCGAACGTCCTGGCCGTCCAGCAGAGCGAGGCCAGCCGCGCATGGGTGAGCGCGGTGGCGATCGTTTCCCCCGTGGTGATTTTGCCGACCGGGGCGAGCGCGCCCCACGCTTGGGTGACGCGGCTTTCCGCGCCCAGCGTGAAGCCATGGAGCGTGCAGAAATGTCTTTGCGCAAATTGGCGGCACAGGCTCATGGTGAAACCCTGACCCGTTTGATGACAGCGTGGCAAGAGCGCCAGGCCGATGCTTTGCCCAGCGCGCAAGAGTTGGGGCGCGCCATCAATGCGGCAACCCGTCAGGCTTGGGCGCAAGCCGTCAGCGCAGAGCCCAAAACCCCGGCCGCAACTGCCTTGTTGCGTTTAGAAATGGCCGCAGAAGTGCCAACACCTGCCGAAAACCTGTCGGATCGCCGCATGCTGCAATTGCAGTTGCTGACCCAACGCAACCAACCCGGCCCCATAGAAACCTGGGGGCAGGATGTGGCGCAAGTTTTGTCTGGGCCACACGAGGCAGCAACGGCTCGCCGATTGCAAAATGTCTTGAAAAATCTGCTCCGCAACTGAGCTGAGCGACGACAAAGGCCGGGTTCTTGCCCGCCGAAAAAGAAAACGGTCACTTGAAGGTGACCGTTTTTTTAAAATCATGTTTTCAAGGGGCCTGCCGCTTCATTCGCAGGCTGGTGCTGCTTGAGGTGCTGAAGCCAATCCACCCGAGTCAGGCTGCCGTCACTTTGCAGTCGGAACACCTGCGCCCGCAAAGGGGCGTGGTCCAGTGACCAATCACTCAATACATGGCGTTGCGTGCTGCCCAAGAGATGGTCCGCAGGGCGGTGGGTGTGGCCATGAATCAATCGGTCTGATTGGGTTTGGGTCAACCAAAAAAGACTCATTTCGGGGTCGGCGTCGGCAAAGGCCATGCCTTGGTGTTTTTGTGACTCACTCAGCGCGCGCAAGCTGCGGGCAAATTCTTCACGTTCGGCCAAGGGCTTGGCCAAAAATTGCTGCTGCCATTCAGGGCTGCGGGCTTGCAGCCTGAAGGCTTGATAAGGTTTGTCGTCCAGGCAAAGGGCGTCGCCATGGGTGAGCAAAAGGCGCGATGAAGCCAACGCCAGCACGGTGGGGTCTGACAAAGCTTGAACCCCGCAGCGGGATAAAAAGTCGGGGCCGACCAAAAAATCCCGATTTCCGGGCATGAAAGCCAAGTGCATGCGCTGTGACGCCCGCTGCAAAACTTCGGCGCAAGACTGCAAAAACGGGTCTTGCTCGGTGGCATCGTCGCCAACCCAGACTTCAAACAGGTCACCCAGAATCAACACCGCTTGGGCCGGGGTGCTCTCCATGAAGTCTCGCCAAGCTTCAAAAGTGGCTGTCTCGGAAGCCTGCAAATGCAGGTCCGAGATCAGGTCCACGGTTTTCCATGTCGCGGGCGCTGTCAGCAGGCCGAAGTTCGGCGGTGTGGTGCGCTGATCGGCCGACATGGCTTCAGGGATTTAAAGCGCGACGGCTTTTTCGATCACGACGTCTTCTTTGGGCACATCGCCGTGGCCGCCTTTGCTGCCTGTTTTGACGGCCTTGATTTGGTCAACCACTTCGGTGCCCTTGACCACTTTGCCGAACACGGCATAACCCCAGCCTTGCATGGAGGGTGCGGTGTGGTTCAAAAAGCCGTTGTCAGCCACGTTGATGAAAAACTGAGCCGTGGCGGAGTGAGGTGCCGAGGTGCGGGCCATGGCCACGGTGTACTCGGTGTTTTTCAGGCCGTTGTTGGCTTCGTTTTCGATGGTGGCATCTGTGGGCTTTTGCGACATGCCGGGCTCAAAACCGCCGCCTTGGACCATGAAACCAGGAATCACGCGGTGAAAAATGGTGTTGTTGTAATGGCCTTTGTTCACATAAGCCAGAAAGTTTTCGGTCGATTTGGGGGCTTTTTCAGCATCCAGTTCGAGGGTAATAACGCCGTAACCGGTGATGTGCAGTTCAACTTGAGGATGGCTCATGATTTATTTCAACAAAGTAACAGATTGAATGAAGACCGGTGTCTTGGGAACATCGGAGGGAAAAGGACCGCCCGCACCTGTGGGGGTGGTCCTGATTTTTTGGACCACGTCCATGCCGGACGTGACTTTGCCAAAAACGGTGTAGCCGAACAATTGTGGTGAATTTATCAGTTGTGCACGGGCCACGTTCTCGTAAACGCGCCCGTTGTACTCAAACTTGGCCACCGGATCGCCATCAGGGATCGGGGTGGGGTCTAAAAAAGCGTTGTCCGTCACGTTGATGAAGAACTGGGCCGTTGCCGACTGAGGGTCGTTGGTGCGGGCCATGGCCAATGTGCCCGTGGTGTTTTTCAGGCCCGCCGCCAAAGCCATGCGCCCCTCATGCTGCACGGGCGGGCGGGTTTTTTTCTCTTTGTATTGCGCGTCATAACCGCCGCCTTGAACCATGAAGTTGGCGATGACTCGGTGAAAAACGGTGCCGTCGTAATGCTTGTCTTTGACGTATTGCAAGAAATTGGCCACGGTTTTAGGGGCTTTGTCGGCATAAAGCTCGGCTTCAATGTCGCCTGCCGAGGTGCTGATGCGCACTTTTTGAACTGCGCTAGATTGCGCTTGACTCGTGAGGGGGAGTGCCAGCAAAAGGGGCAAAGTCATCGCCAAGGCGATGGTTCTCAAAAAAAGTGTGCGCTTCATGTGGTCAAACCCATAAACAGAAAAGTGAGGGGAAAAAGGATAAATACGGGTGAATTCAGGGGGCCGAAGACTTCAAGACTTGCTCTACCGCCAGCCGTTTGTTGGTCGTTCTAGGCTGCGAGGGCATGGCCCGGTTGGCGTTTTGGTACGCCTCTATGGCCAGTGCCAGGTAGACATCGCCCAAATTTTCTAGTGCCGTCGCGTAATCCGGGCGTGCCCGAATGGCTGCTTGCAGCGACACCAAAGCCTCGGCATAGCGGTTTTGTCGGGCCAACAGGGCGGCCAGGTTGTTGTGGGGTTCGGGCAACTCAGGAAAGGATTGGCTCAGGGTTTGCAATGTTGCCATGGCGGCGGCGGCCTGACCTTGGCCGTCTTGGATGCGGCTGAGCAATAAACGCATCTGAGGGTCTGTGGGTTGGGTCTTCAGATGCTTTTCGGCTTGGCTTTGGGCAGATGACCATTGCTCTGCCAACACGAGGCGGTTGACCTCGCTGTAAATATCCGCTTTGGCGCTGGCACTGAAGGCCAGCAAAAGGCAAGACAAGACGAAAGTTAGAAGAGATTGCATGCGTGCCAAAAGTATCGAATCCGGGCTCCCCAAAACTGGTATCCGGGGCCTTGAGGGGGATATACTGAAGGGTCATTGTAGCGGAGGCCTTCTGGCCACCAAGCCACTTGCAAGACCCATTGCCACCTGTTTACGGCATCCCCACTCCCGGTTAAATTTCCCGTTTCTTTTTCTTCTGACCAGTTTTTGGGTTGAGGTTTTTGTTGCTTTGTTTTTGGTTCAAAATTTCATAAATCTGACATGAGTCTGCGCATTTTCAACACCCTCAACCGGGCTGTCGCCGAGTTTTCGCCCCTCCAACCGGGCCATGTGCGCATGTACGTTTGTGGCATGACGGTCTATGACCTTTGCCATCTGGGCCATGCCCGATCCATGATCGCTTTTGACGTGGTGCAACGCTGGCTCAGGGCCAGCGGCTTTCAAGTCACTTATGTCCGCAATGTGACCGACATCGATGACAAAATCATCAAACGCGCGCTCGAAAACGGTGAAACCATCCGCAATTTGACCGACCGCATGATCGACGCCTTGCACCAAGACGCAGATGCACTGGGCATTGAGCGGCCCCAGCACGAACCCCGCGCCACCGATTACGTGCCCCAAATGTTGCGCATGATTGGCACACTGGAAGACAAAGGCTTGGCTTACCGTTCCGGCAACGGGGATGTGAACTACGCGGTGCGCAAATTTCAGGGTTACGGCAAGTTGTCTGGCAAGTCGCTGGACGAGCTCAATGCCGGCGAGCGCGTGGCCGTGAGCACCGATGAGGGCGCCAAGCACGACCCGCTTGATTTTGTGCTCTGGAAAACTGCCAAACCCACCGAGCCCGAAGACGTTAAATGGGCCAGCCCATTTGGTACGGGTCGCCCTGGCTGGCACATTGAATGCTCTGCCATGGCCTGCGAGTTGCTGGGTCAGACCTTTGACATTCATGGGGGTGGGGCCGATTTGCAGTTTCCACACCACGAAAACGAAATCGCCCAAAGTGAGGGGGCCAACGGCCAACCCTTGGCGCGCTTCTGGATGCACAACGGCTTTATCAATGTGGACAACGAAAAAATGTCCAAAAGCCTGGGTAACTTTTTTACCATTCGCGATGTCCTCAAAGAATTCGATGCTGAAACCATTCGGTTTTTCATCGTCAGAAGCCATTACCGCAGCTCGCTCAATTACAGCGATGTGCACCTGAGTGATGCCAAAGGGGCCTTGAAGCGGCTCTACACCGCCCTGCAGGCCGTGCCGCCAGACGCTCAAACGCATCCGATCGATTGGCAAGACCCGTTGGCGGCCCGCTTCAAGGCCGCTATGGACGAAGACTTTGGCACCCCCGAAGCCGTGGCCGTGCTGTTTGAACTGGCCGGAGAGGTCAATCGAAGTGGGTCAGCCGAGCGGGCTGGTTTGCTCAAGGCTTTGGGCGGCTTGCTCGGTTTGCTGCAAACCGACCCCACCACTTATTTGCAATCGGGTGCCGGTTTGGACGAAGCGGCCATTCAAGCGCAAATTCAGGCCCGCGCAGAGGCCAAAGCCAGCAAAAACTTTGCCGAGGCCGACCGCATACGCAAAGACTTGCTCGAAAAAGGCATCGTTTTAAAAGATTCGGCGACAGGCACCACTTGGGAGGCCAAACAGTGAGCGTGGCCGTACCTCCTGCTGTGGTCCCCATGACGCCTGAATATTGGGCAGAAGCCTGTGCGCACTTGTCGCGCAAGGACCGGGTCATGAAAAAGCTGATTCCCCAGTTTGGCGACGCCATTTTGGAAACCCGTGGCGATGCTTTCATCACCTTGGCGCGCTCCATCGTCGGGCAACAAATCTCGGTCAAGGCTGCGCAAACGGTTTGGGATCGGTTTTCGGCACTCACCAAGCGGCTCAATCCCGCCGCAGTCCTCAAGCTCAGGGTGGATGACATGCGGGCAGCCGGTCTTTCGGCCCGAAAAGTGGAATATCTGGTGGATCTGGCCATGCATTTCAGCTCGGGCACTGTCCACGTTAAGGCCTGGCAAGAGATGGACGACGAGGCCATCATTGACGAACTGGTGGCGATTCGGGGCATTGGCCGTTGGACGGCCGAGATGTTTTTGATCTTCCACCTGTTGCGACCCAACGTCTTGCCACTGGACGATGTGGGCCTGATCAATGGCATCAGCCGCAACTATTTTTCGGGCGAACCGGTCAGCCGCAGCGACGCCCGTGAGGTGGCCCAGGCCTGGAGTCCGTATGCGACCGTTGCAACTTGGTATATTTGGCGCTCGCTGGACCCCGTGCCCGTCGCCTATTGAGGGCTGGACGAGGCGTCCACCCGGTTTTGAACAGAGGAGTAAAACTTGGCCAAAAAAACCTTTCTCGACTTTGAGCAACCCGTTGCCGAACTCGAAGCCAAGATCGAAGAGCTGCGTTATGTGCAAAGCGAGTCGGCGGTGGACATCACCCTTGAAATCGACCAACTGAGCAAGAAAAGCCAGCAACTGACCAAAGACATCTACAGTGATTTGACCCCTTGGCAGATCACCAAAATTGCCCGGCACACCGAGCGTCCTTACACCTTGGACTACATCAACGGCATCTTTACAGACTTTGTTGAGATGCACGGCGACCGGCACTTTGCCGACGACTTGTCGATTGTGGGTGGCCTGGCCCGCTTCAACGGTCAAGCTTGCATGGTTTTGGGCCAGCAAAAGGGGCGCGACACCAAAGAGCGCACCTTGCGCAACTTTGGCATGAGCAAACCAGAGGGCTACCGCAAGGCCCTGCGCCTCATGAAGACAGCCGAAAAATTCAAGCTTCCGGTGTTCACCTTTGTGGACACGCCCGGCGCTTACCCGGGGATTGACGCCGAAGAGCGTGGGCAGTCCGAGGCCATTGGCCGCAATATCTTTGAGATGGCCCAACTCGAAGTCCCCATCATCACCACCATCATTGGCGAGGGCGGTTCGGGCGGGGCATTGGCCATTTCCGTGGCCGACCAAGTGCTCATGCTCCAGTATTCGGTTTACTCGGTCATCAGCCCCGAGGGCTGCGCCTCTATTTTGTGGAAAACCAGCGACAAAGCCGAAGTGGCCGCTGAGGCACTGGGCATTACCGCTCACCGCCTAAAGGCGCTGGGTTTGGTGGACAAAATTGTCAATGAACCCGTGGGCGGCGCTCATCGGGATACCGATCAAATGGTCTCATTCCTCAAGCGCGCATTGGGAGACGCCTGGCGTCAAGTGGCCGATCTCAAACCCAAAGAATTGCTGGATCGCCGCTACGAGCGCCTGAACAGCTATGGGCGCTTTACCGACACCAAAGCTGGCAAATAAGTCGGCATTCAGCTGAGCCCATCGGCTTTATCCATGGCTCAAACCCTCGAACAGGCCTTGGCTGATTTCAGCCCGGGCCTTCCTTTTGCGGTGGCATTCAGTGGCGGGGCCGACTCCACAGCCCTCTTGCTCGTCTGTGCCCAGCGTTGGCCAGGGCAGGTGAGGGCGGTGCACATTCACCACGGCTTGCAAGAAGCAGCCGATGATTTTGAGCGGCATTGTCATGCCTTTTGCCACGCCATTGACGTGCCTTTGGCTGTGTGCCGGGTGAACGCCGGGCATGCCCCAGGCCAAAGCCCCGAAGACGCTGCCCGCAAAGCCCGTTACCTCGCGCTGGCCGAAACCGTCCGTGCCCAATGGCCCGATGTGAGCGATGTGGCCGTGGCCCAACACGCCGACGACCAGATTGAAACCTTGATTATTGCCCTGTCCAGGGGGGCTGGTTTGCCCGGCCTGGCCAGCATGCCTGCACATTGGCAGCGTCAGGGCTTGCACTGGCACCGCCCCTTGTTGCATGTTCCGGGCCAATTTTTACGAGACTGGCTCAAGGAACAGGGTCAATATTGGACAGAAGACCCGACCAACAACGATGAAAACTTCACCCGCAACCGCATCCGTGCCCGACTATTGCCAGCTTTGGCCGAGACTTTGCCCGCTTTCCGGGACACTTTTGCCCGCAGTGCCGCCCATGCGGCACAAGCTCAAGAGGTCTTAAACGAGGTCGCCGAGCAGGATTTGGCGCTGACCGGGGTTCCCCCGCAAATCAAGGC
>CAMDXR010000075.1 GCA_945877725.1 Limnohabitans sp. Rim8 | reverse complement strand
TAGCGGCATGCGCCATGCCTTGTTCGTTGTGCGCCCGGTAGGTGGGCAGCTCGGCCCGGCTGGCCCACAGCGCCTCGCCCAAACCCGCCACATTGCCGTGACCAAAAATCGAAAAAACACCCGCGCAATAAGGCTGCACGGTGCCGTCGGCCAGCTCGATGCGCAGCGCCGCCAAGTGTCGGACCAAGGCTTGCGCCAGAGTGAGTCGGGTGGTGCTCATGGCTGCAAGCCTTTTGCGGTGGCAGGCGACTTGGGCAAGCCGGGGCTTCGGCTGCGCCAAGCCTCGACCAAGGTGGCCAGGTTGGCGGCCACTTCTTGCACCAATTCGGCATCGCTGATGTCGTTTTTAAGCCAGCGCAAAGAGGCGTTGGCCCACAGGGTTCGGCCCACCATAAAGCCTTTGACAATCGGGTTGGCGGCTTGCTTGAAGCTTTGTGCCAAGTGCTCTAAGGGTTGGTTCAGGCCCAAAATCACGGCACCACGGCAATACGGGTCCCGTTCGGCAATGAGCGCCGACAAGGCTTGCCAGCCACTGTCTTGCATGGGGGCCAGTTTCCACCACTCGGGCTTGACCCCCAGGTTGTAAAAGCGCTTGACCGAGCGCAACACGGCGGCGTCTTCGGTGCCCTTGGGCATCATGGCTGCAGGGCAAATGATTTCCAGCAGCAACTCGTTGCCGCTGGCGCGGGTGGCTTCCCACAACTCCAGTACTTTTTGTTCTTGTTCCAGCCGCAGCGGGTAGGCGTCGTCCGGGTGATAACTCAGCAAACACTTGACCACTTGTTCGGTGGGCCAGTGGGTCAGCGTCGTGCCAATCGAGCGGGTGCCGTCAAACCGCAGTGGCCGCGAACTGGGCAGCTCCACCGGGCGGCCCACCCACCAACCCCGTCCGGTGGCGCTGGCCAGGGCCTGCAAACCGTAATCGCCGCCGTCAATCAGCACCCCTGTACTGCCCTGCAAGTTGTGGCTGCGCTCCACTTGGGCGGCGGTTTGTACCAGCAAACTCTTGAGCACCGGAATGCGCGACTCGGGCGCACCGGCTTCGCGGGCCATGTCGTAAAACTGGCTGCGGTGGTCAAAGGCCATCACGCACAATTCTGGCCAATTGGGCCGCGCCACTGCCACGCGGTGCAGATGGGCCAACTGTTGGTCGGCATCGACCTTGGGGTTGCGCGTGCCGCTAAACCAGTGCGCCAGTTCAGCCGGGGTGGGCATGGCCGCCGAGCAGGCATGGCGAGACACCACCAAAGCCCCGCAGGCATTGGCCACTTGGGTGGACTGTGCCCAGTCTTTGCCCTGCAACAAGCTGGCCATCAGGCCGGACAAAAACGCATCCCCGGCCCCCAGCACGTTGAGCACCTCGACACGTTCCCCGGCATACAAGGGGGCATCGTCAATGTCGGCGGGAATGGCCTCTTCGATCACGCTGCAACCCAAGGCTCCCCGCTTGACCACCAGCGTGGCCGAACTGATGGCGCGCACAGCGTGCAGGCAGGCCAGCAAGTCGTTGGGCACGCCGCCAGCAATCAAAAACTCTTCTTCGGTGCCAATCAATAAATCGAACTCGGGCAACACCGCCTGCAATTGCGCGGTCACTTGGGCATCGGGCACGTAGCGGTTGTCGCCTGCGCCGCGCGAGGTCAGGCCCCACAAAACGGGCCTGAAATCAATGTCCAGCACCCGCACCAAACCATGGCGCTTGGCATAGCCCAAGGCCGCGAGCGAGGCGCGGCGTGTGCCCGGCGTGGACAAATGGGTGCCGGTGATGGCCAACGCACGGCATCCGGCCATGAAGTCTTCGCTGATTAAATCGGCGTCCACCGCCATGTCGGCACAGTTTTCGCGCACAAACAACAAGGGAAAGGTGTCGCGGTCTTTCAGGCCTAGCAGCACCAGGGCCGTGAGCCGCTCCGGGTCTACCTGCACTTGGCTGGTATCGCACCCGGCTTGCTGCAAAGTCTGCGTCAGGAAGCGGCCCATTTGCTCGTTGCCCACCCGCGACAGCATGGCGCTTTTCAGGCCCAGTCGGGCCACACCAAAGGCCAGGTTGGCCGAGCTGCCGCCCAAGTACATGGCCATGCTGCGCGCGTCTTCGAGGTGGCTGCCAAATTGCTCGGCATACAGATCAACCGCCAGACGACCCAGACAGACCAGGTCGATGGGGCGATTTTGTGGAAATTCGATTTTCATTGTGTTGAATCCCTTGGGCAAGGGTGTAGGCCATAAGAGTTCATTCAAATGTAAAAAATAGAAAAACTTTTCCAATAGGTGAATACCCCGGAAATAAATTTCTTTTTTAAATACATACTTAAAGGATAATTTAAATCCGGTACTCTGCGACCTCTTTACCCCGCCATGAACGCCCAAACCCTAAAAACCGCACCCCAAACCGAGGACGAACTGTTCCTGGCTATGGCTGCCGGGTTCGAGGGCCTGAGCAAACAACTCAAGGTCATTGGCCACTATGTGGAGCGGCACCGGGGACAACTGGGCATTCAGTCCATCCAGCAAGTGGCGCAAAACTGTCAGGTGCAACCCTCGGCCATCGTGCGTTTTGCCAAACATTTCGGCTTCAGTGGCTTTTCCGAGCTGCAAAGGCTGTTCAGGGAAGGCCTGGCCCGACAGATATCGCCCGGGCGGGATTACCCCTCGCGCATTCGTGGGGCCATCGAACTGGGGGCGCTCAACCTGCAAAGCACGGACATTGCCCACGCACTTATGAGCGGCAGTATTGCGGCCATGCAAGAGCTGCAATCCACTTTGTCCGCCCCGACTTTTGAGGCCGCCGTTAACTTGTTGTTTGAAGCCGATACCGTGTGGCTGGCGGCTACTCGGCGGTCGTTTGCGGTAGCCACCTACCTGGCCTATGCCTTGCAGCACACCCAAAAACGGGTGCAACACATCACCGCCATGGGCAGCATGCAAGAAGGCCAACTGCGCGGGTTGCAGGCCCAAGATGTGCTGGTGGCGATTTCGTTTGCACCCTACGCCGAAGAAACCGAAAGCCTGGTGCGGCAAGCGCACGAACGCGGCGCTCGCATCATTGCCATCACCGACAGCAGCTTGAGCCCGCTGGCCCGGCTGGCCACTGCCGCGCTGTTGGTCAACGAAACCAGTGTGTTCGGCTTTCGGGCGCTGACCAACACCATGACGGTGGCCCAAAGTCTGTTCATGGCGCTGGCCTATCGGCTTGAACTGCAATACGAACCGGCCACGGTGGCCGTTTCTTGATGACACCGCGCCCTGTTTATTTACCCCACCTTTCTTTCCGCTGATCGTTTCCCTTATTCGCTTCCCTTAACCATTTCACAAACTGGATTTCATATGAAAAAAGTCGCACTCTTTGGCGCAGGCCGCATCGGCCGCATCCACGCCGCCAACCTGGCGGCCATGCCCGGCATTGAACTCACCGCCGTCAACGACCCCATGGTCGACAGCGCAGCTGAGCTGGCGCAATTGCATGGTTCACGGGTGGACAGCATCGACAACATCTTTGCCGACCCCTCCATTGACGCAGTGGTCATTGGCAGCCCCACCACCACCCACACCGACTTGATCACCCGCGCTGCGCAAGCAGGCAAAAGCATCTTTTGCGAAAAACCAGTGGACTTGTCGGCCGAGCGCGCCCAAGCTTGCGCAGCCGCCGTGGCGCAGGCGGGCGTGGCCTGCATGATCGGGTTTCAGCGCCGCTTTGACCCCACTTTCAATGAAGCCAAAACACGCATGGACCGAGGCGAGATCGGCAACCCAGAAATGCTGATCATCACCAGCCGCGACCCGGGCGCCCCCCCGGTGTCCTACATCCAGCAGTCGGGCGGCATCTTCCGCGACATGCTGATTCACGACTTCGACGTGTTCCGCTGGATCTTGTGCAGCGACGGCGACCGTGCCGTTTGGCTGAGCGCCACCGGCTCCTGCCTGACTGACCCTGCCATTGGACAAGCGGGCGACTTTGACTGCACAGCGGTCACCATCAAAACCGCCAAAGGCCGCTTGTGCCAGATCAACACCACACGCCGCGCGGCCTATGGTTATGACCAACGCTTTGAAATCATGGGCTCGCTGGGCATGCTGCAATGCGGCAACCACCGCCCCAGCGAGGTCATCCAAGCTTCGGCAAAAGGTACCCAGCAAGACAACCCGGAAGCCTTTTTCTTGCAACGCTACGCCGCCGCTTACCGCTTGGAAATTGAGCATTTCTTCACCGTGCTGCAACAAGGTGGCGCCTTCCGCACCTCGGTGCAAGACGGTGTAGAGGCCCAAATTCTGGCCGACGCCGCAGCCCAAAGCGCCGCCACCCACCAACCCGTGATGTTCAACTGATCAGCGGGCAGGGCCCACCCCTTTGTCGTCGCCCTTCCGCCCCTGACACGGACACGGACACGGACACTGCCCTTTCCCTGTCACCCCCGACCCAACGACCTGTCACCCCCGACCTGATCGGGGGTCCATGCCTTCGGCGGCGATGGATACCCGGTCATGCCGGGTATGACAAAGGTGGCCGGTTAAGACAGTACTGTCACCCCGACCCAATGATCTGTCACCCCCGACCTGATCGGGGGTCCATGCCTTCGGCGGCGATGGATACCCGGTCATGCCGGGTATAACAAATAAATGCCAGATGACGGGTGAGTAAATGTCAGATTTGATTGGGCCGGGTTTTGTGTTGTGGGAGGCTGCCCCTGCGGCCGAATGTGGTTAAAAGAGGGTGCTTGAACCAAGCTAAATTTGTAACCCCCTTGATAAAAGTCCATCCATTTAAAAGCATTCGCAAGCAGGGATTTGCTCCCACGAAAAGTCGGAGTCGTTCAGACACTCTCCGGCAGAGGCTCGTGCCCGCAAGGACACTTTTTCAAGCAGTCGGGCACATCGACTATTCGCGTTGAAGCAGTTGCATCAATTCCAGCAAACCGATGGCCTGTGCCCCATAGCGCATTGAAAAACGTTCGGTGCCCGGATACACCACAAAGCGCTGCTGAATGTTCAGGTCTGTGCAGGCCATATCAAAGCCTTTGCTCAGGGTCGGAGCGGTGGAGCGCTTGATCTCAATCGCCATCCAGGGTTCACCGCCACGTTCAAGCAGCAGGTCGATTTCGGCCCCCGATTGGGTTCGGTAGGTGTAGGGCTTGCAAACGGGGCTGGCGGCGGCCAGCAGGTTGTCGATGCAAAAGCCTTCATAACTGAGGCCGCAAACCGGGTGTCCGACCAAATCATGCAGATTGCCCAAACCCAACAAGCCATGCACCAAACCGCTGTCGCGCACATAGACTTTCGGCGTTTTCACCAGGCGCTTACCCACATTGCCACTCCAGGGGCGCAGGCGTCTGACCAGTTGCAGGTCGACCAGCAAGTCGATGTAACGGTTCACCGCCGGGTTGCTTACGCCCAGCCCACTGGCCAGGCGGCTTTGTTGAAGCAAGGCGCCTTGCTGATGGGCCAGCATGGTCCACAATCGACCCACGGTTTCGGCAGGCAAGCGGGGTGCAAACATGGGCACATCGCGCTCCAGATAGCTGCGAACAAAGTTTTCGCGCCAACGCAAACTCGCGGCATCGTTGGCAGCCAGCAGGCTGTCCGGAAAACCCCCTCTGAGCCACAGCGCATCCAGCGAGCCCTCTGTCCACTCAAGTGCGTGAATGGGGCCCATCTCCAGATACGCCACCCGCCCGGCCAGGGTTTCGCTGCTTTGTTGAATCAAATCCAGCGAGGCCGATCCCAGCAATAAGAAATGACCAAAGCGTTCGCCCGCACGCCGACGCTCGTCAATGATGCCGCGCAATACTTCAAACAGGCCCGGCATGCGGTGAATTTCATCCAGGATGACCAGCTTATTCCCCTGAGCGCGCAGAAAAGCATCGGCATCCTCAAGCCGCAAACGATCTGCTGGCCGCTCCAAATCCAGATAAGTGGCCCCCGCAGGCCAGTTTTTAGCCAATTCGAGGGCCAAGGTCGTTTTGCCCACCTGACGCGGTCCAAGCAAGACCACAGCAGGCGCTTCGTGCAAGCGTTCGCTTAAGTCAAAGAGGGTTTGGCGATGTATCATCCTAGTAATTTTAACGTCAGACGTTAAAATTACTAGGTTTAAATCCTATTTTTGTGAATTTCGACCCTCCTGACACCCCGTTGTCAGGAGCCCTCTGTCAAGCCGCCAGCGCCGCCTCGATGTCTTTGGCCATTTTTTCGGGGGCGTCTTGGGGGGCGTAGCGTTTGATGACGCGGCCGTCTTTGCCCACCAAAAATTTGGTGAAGTTCCACTTGATGGCTTTGCTGCCCAAAATGCCCGGGGCTTCGGCGGTCAGCCATTGGTAAAGCGGATGCGCTTCGGCCCCGTTCACCTTGATCTTGTGCATCATCTGGAAGCTGACGCCGTAGTTCTTTTGGCAAAAGTTGGCAATTTGCGCATCGTCACCCGGGTCTTGGCTGGCGAACTGGTTGCAGGGAAAGCCCAGCACCACCAGTCCTTTGTCGCCATAGCTTTTGTGCAGCTTTTCCAAGCCGCCAAATTGGGGCGTAAAGCCGCAGGCGCTGGCCGTGTTCACAATCAGTAAAACCTGGCCTTGGTACTTTGATAAGGCCACGGGTTGGTTGTCGATGCTCAGGGCTTCTAGGTCGTAAAGGCTCATGGGGAACTCCGGTTTAAGGGTTGGGGTCGCGCTGTGCGGGGCCAATGATCGACAGCACCGCTGCCAGCAAAATCAAGGCGCCGCCAATCAAGGTGCGGCTGTCCCAGTCAGATGCGCCGAGTAGGACCGAGGACACGCTGGCAAACAGCACCTCGGACAACATGACCAGGGCCGTGGTGTGCGCCGCCAGCCGGGCCGCACCATATTGCAAAGCCAGGTTGCCCACCAAAAAAGAGAAGCCGAGCAAGGCCACTAAAGGCAACCAGTCCCAGGTGGGGGCTTGGCCCACTGCCACCACGCCGGTGAGCAGGCCCACCACAGCCGCCAGGGTGGCCATGACCGCCCCGCCGCCAAACATGGCCAGCGTGCGCGAAGAGCTGGGGGTGTCTTTCAGTTTGAGCAACAAGGCGTTGGTGATGGCAAAGGACAGGCCACCCAGCAGGGCCAGCACATCGGCCAGGCTTTCTGGCACGGGCCAGGGGGTTTCGGGTGTTTTCAGCACAATGACCAAACCCGCCAGCGCCAATACCAAGCGCAGCAAGGCCAAAGGGCTGGGTTTTTCACCCAATAGCCACCAAGCTACCAGCACAGACCAGGCCGGCATCAGGTAAAAAAGCAAGACCACGCGCACCACATCGCCCACGGTCACGGCCCAGTTGAAGCCGACATTGGTCAAGCCAGAGGCCAGCAACAAAACCCATAAACCGGGGTGCGGCCCCCAGCTGACCAGCTTGTTGGTTTTCCAGAGCCACAGGGCAATGCTTACAAATACAAAACCATAAACCAGCGCCGTGGCCCAAAGGGGGTGCAGACCTTGCGCCTCGAGTTGTTTAAAGGGCCACCAGCACACGCCCCACACGAAGGCGTTGAACAGGAGTCCGGCGACAGACAGGCTTTTGGGAGAGAGTTGGCCCATGCTTGGGCGGGTCAAGGACGATCGCTGGGCGAATCAGTGGCAGCGGCAGCGGCAGCAAGGCTTTGGCGTTTGCGCCACCAGCGCCAGCCCAGCCAAGCCAAGCCCAGGCCCAACAGCGCAAAAATGCCGTGCTGGAATTGACGCAAGACAGCAAACATCCAATCCCAGTTTTGGGCACCGAAATAGCCCAAATAAACCCAGATCGGCACACTGATCAGGGCGGCAAATCCGTCCATCAAAAACCAAGTGGCAAAACTCACGCGGTGGCTCATGCCCGCAGAAAAGAAGACCGGGGTGCGCAGACCGGGCAAAAACCGGGCCACAAACATGACCCATTTGCCATATTTCTGAAAAGCGTCTTGCGCACTGGCAAAGCGTTCGGGCGTCAGAATCTTGCGGAAACCCGGCATCTGGGCGATTCGCTGACCATAAAGACGGCCCAAGATGAACATCAGGCCGTCACCAATCAAGACCCCGGCCATGCCCACTGCAAACATGGTGTTTACATCGGCATGCCCCAAACCAGCAATCACGCCCCCGGTCACCAGGGTCACGTCTTCTGGAACAGGCACGCCAAAGCCACATATCAATAACATCACAAACACGGCGAGGTAGCCGTATTCGGTAAAGATGGGCATTAAAAACTGAAAAACTTCCATGGATTACAGGGTTCAGCCAGCGCCTGAATGTTTCAGGCGGAATGCGCAGGGTTGACAAGTAGCAGGGCAGTGTAAAGCATTTGAAAGCGCGCCCTGAGCGAAACCAAGCGGGTATTCCCGGGGGAGAAAATGGCTTTTTGACCGACTCCGAACCCACCTCTTTTGCTGGCACACTTGGGTTTCCAGTCTCTCATTGCAAGCGATTCATGCCCCGTCCCATTCAAGCCACCATCCACACCGCCGCATTGCGCCACAACCTGAGCCAGGTCAGGCAAGCGGTTGCCGACGCCAAGGTCTGGGCAGTGGTCAAGGCCAATGCCTACGGACACGGCATTGAACGGGTGTTTGAAGGATTGCGCGGTGCCGATGGGTTTGCCCTGCTCGACCTGACCGAGGCAGAACGGGTGCGCGCGCTGGGCTGGCGCGGCCCTATTTTGTTGCTCGAGGGGGCCTTTGAGGCCCGCGATCTGGAGTTGTGCTCACGTCTGCACTTGTGGCACACCGTGCATTGCGACGAACAAATCGACATGCTGGCGCTGCACAAAACCCACGAACCGCATCGGGTTTTCCTCAAAATGAACTCGGGCATGAACCGGCTAGGCTTTGCGCCACACCGCTTGCGCTCGGCCTGGACCCGGCTGAACGCGCTGCCGCAGGTGGACGAAATCTCGCTCATGACCCACTTCAGTGATGCCGACGGCTCCAAGGGCGTGGCCCATCAGGTGGCCCGTTTTGAAGAAGTCACCCGCGACTTGCCCGGCGAACGCAGCGTGAGCAACAGCGCCGCTACCTTGCGGCATGCCCAAGACCCGGCGGTCAAATCCGACTGGGTGCGCCCTGGCATTGCCGTGTATGGCAGCGCCCCCGACCATCCTGAACACAATGCAGCGCACTGGGGCTTGCAACCGGCCATGACCCTGAGCGCCCAAGTTATTGCCGTGCAACACGTTCAAACTGGCGACAGCGTGGGCTATGGCTCCACCTTTGTGGCCGAGCACCCGACCCGCATCGGCGTGGTGGCCTGCGGATATGCCGATGGCTACCCGCGCATTTGTCCCACCGGCACGCCTGTTTTGATCGAGGGCGCGCGGGGCCGCACCGTGGGCCGGGTCAGCATGGACATGCTCACCGTAGACTTGACCCCTTTCCCGGAAGCCGGCGTGGGCAGCACCGTCACCCTTTGGGGCCAAGCTGCCAATGGCGTCGTGCTGCCCATCGACGAAGTGGCCCAGGCCGCAGGCACCGTGGGCTATGAACTCATGTGCGCACTGGCCCAGCGTGTGCCGGTGGCGGTGGCGGGTTGATGTGCTTATTCGGTATGCATTGGCTGTGCGTAGAGTTGTATGCCTAGGGCTGCCGTCACTTTAAGGATGGTCGCAAAGCTGGGGTTCCCTTCACCTGACAGCGCTTTGTAGAGACTTTCTCTGCCCAGACCCGTGTCACGCGCGAGTTGCGACATCCCCTTGGCTCTGGCAATCGTGCCAAGAGCCTTGGCAATAAAAGCGGCAACATCGCCCGCCTCTTGCAGGCATGCCTCAAGGTAGAGCGCCATGTCCTCCGCGGTTTTAAGGTGCTCGGTACTGTCCCATTTGCGTAGTTTTACTGCAGTCATCTGTCACCCCTTTAGTTGATGCGCCAAGTCATTGAGCAGCTCTGGAACTCTAAAAGCCCGAGGAGGGGGCAAACGTGCCAGCTACAACTCTGCATTTTTGATGCGCTTCAAGTAACACGGTGGGCTTTATGCCAGTCAAGTCTTGGTGCTGGTCGCTCCAACTTTCTTGCGCCCGTTTGAAGGGTTGCCAGTTCACGTCACTCTAGCCGGGCTGTTGGCGCAGGGTCAGACCAGTGAAGACGGGCTTGATTGGTCACGTTGAGCTGGGAATCACCCAACTTGCCCCCAGCGTGACAAGCTTTTTACCCCGCTGAAAGCACAATAGGCCATGCCTCAACGCGCCCCGCTTCACCGATTTGACCAACTTGCTTTGGCTGTGGCCTTGGTCGTGGTCGTGCTTTGGGGGGGAAACTTCACGTTGCAAAAATACCTGTTCAGCCTGATCTCGCCTGGCGGGTTTTTGTGGGCGCGCTACCTGATCATGCCGATCTGTGCGCTGTTGTTGATGCGTTGGCGTTTTGGGGCTTGGCTGCCGCCATTGCCCCGCAAAGACTGGCTTTATATGGCTTGGCTGGGGTTCATCGGCCATTCATTGCATGTGGGCTTGGTGACTTATGGCATTCATTGGTCCACAGCGTTTTCCAGTTCGGTCATTCTGGCTTGCGGGCCAATTTTGACCTTGTTGATCTTGCGTTTTCAGGGGTTGGAGCGGCTGAGCTTGGCGCAAATGGCCGGGGTGTCATTGGCCTTTGGCGGCGTTTTGTTGTTCTTGTCCGACAAATTGCTGGGCGGCCAGTGGCGCGCGGGTGGGGGCGATCTGGTGTTGTTGGTGGCCGCCGGGTTCTTTTCTTATTACACCGTGGCGGTTAAACCTGTAATGGAGCGCCATGGCCCAGTGCTGACCATGGGGTATGCCACTTTGTTGGGCGGGCTGCCGGTCATGTTGCTGTCCATGCCTGCTGGCCTTACAGCGCCCTGGGCCCTGCTGGATTTTTGGGCTTGGGTGGGTTTGTTTTGGTCGATCGTGGTGTCTGCTTTTGTGGGTTGGCTGGCTTGGGGCTGGATCAATACCGTTCGGGGCGTGGCCCGCAGTGCGCCGCTGATGTACCTGATGCCGCCCATGGCCGGTTTGTTTGCCTGGGCTTTTGCGGGTGAGCATTACACCTGGGTCAAGATGGCCGGCGCGGGCGTCACGCTGCTGGGGGTGGCGCTGGCGCAGTACGCCGGGCAAATCAAGTGGCGTTTGCGCTGA
>CAMDXR010000074.1 GCA_945877725.1 Limnohabitans sp. Rim8 | reverse complement strand
CATTAAATGTGTCCGCCGCTGTGGCCTTGAAGTTGACCAGTTGTTGCTCAATCCGCAATCGTCCAGCTTGGCCGTCTTGTCAGAGGATGAACGTGAGTTGGGTGTGGTCTGCGTGGACATTGGGGCGGGCACGACCGACGTGGCAATCTTTGCGAATGGGTCCATTCGCCACACCGCCGTGATCCCGATCGCAGGTGACTTGATCACCAGTGACATTGCGATGGCTTTGCGCACGCCCACCAAAGACGCAGAAGACATCAAGGTAGAGAGCGGCTATGCCAAGCAATTGTTGGCCGATCCAGATGCACAAGTCGAAGTGCCTGGCTTGGGGGACCGGGGGCCACGCATGCTGAGCAGGCAAGCGCTGGCGGGTGTGATTGAACCCCGTATCGAGGAAATTTTCTCTTTGGTGCACCAGGTCATTCGTGATTCGGGGTACGAAGAAGTGCTGTCATCCGGCATTGTGCTCACGGGCGGCAGTGCGGTGATGCCCGGCATGGTCGAATTGGGCGAAGACATCTTTTTGAAGCCCGTGCGTCGCGGATTACCCAAATATGCGGGCGGATTGGCCGACATGGTCAGCCAACCACGCGCTGCCACGGTGATGGGTTTACTCGAAGAGGCCCGTTTGGCAAGGTTGCGTGGCTACAAAGTCACCCAAAAGAAGAGTTCGGTGAACAACGCTTTTGGTCGATTCAAAGACTTCATTGTGGGGAACTTCTGATGAACTGGAAAAAAAGATTTTTGGCCAGAAGCAGCCCACCCCAAACGAGGCCGTGTCGATGTTGACACCCTCACGCTCTCAACAAAAATTGATTCAAAAAATTCTGGCAACTGCAAATAATTAAGGAAAAGCACCATGACTATCGAAATGATCCAAACAGAAGAATTCAACCAAGGCACTCAAATCAAAGTGATTGGTGTGGGCGGCGGCGGGGGCAATGCCGTTGAGCACATGATTCAGCGCCAAGTCCAAGGCGTTGAGTTTGTTTGCGCCAATACCGACGCGCAAGCTCTGGCCCGCAGCGCGGCTCACCGCTTTATCCAGTTGGGTCAAACGGGTTTGGGGGCGGGTAGCAAGCCCGAGAAAGGCCGCGAAGCTGCTGAAAGTGCCGAGGCCGACATCCGTGCAGCCATTGAGGGCGCACACATGTTGTTCATCACAGCGGGTATGGGCGGTGGAACAGGCACAGGGGCAGCGCCTGTCATTGCCCGGATCGCCAAAGAGATGGGCATCCTGACGGTGGGCGTGGTCACCAAGCCCTTCGAATTTGAAGGGGGTCGTCGCATGTCCAATGCCGATTTGGGCATGCAAGAACTCGAAGCAAACGTCGATTCCTTGATTGTGGTGCTGAATGAAAAGTTGCTGGAATTGCCCGGTGGCGAAGACATGACGCAAGACGAAGCCTTTGCGCATGCCAACGACGTGCTGAAAAACGCTGTCGGCGGTATTGCCGAAATCATCAACGTGCCTGGCCATGTGAACGTCGACTTTGAAGACGTCCGCACTGTGATGGGCGAGCCGGGTAAGGCCATGATGGGCACTGCAGCCGCCAGCGGACCCGACCGCGCGCGCATTGCTGCCGAGCAAGCGGTGGCTTGCCCTTTGCTTGAGGGCGTTGATTTGTCCGGTGCAAAGGGTGTGCTGGTCTTGATCAGTGCCGCCAAGGGCTCTCTGAAACTCTCAGAGTCGAAGCAAGCGATGAACACCATTCGTGCCTATGCATCGGAAAACGCCCATGTGATTTATGGCACCGCCTACGATGAAAGTCTGGGCGACGAAATTCGTGTGACGGTGGTGGCGACGGGCCTGTCCAAACAAGGCGCGCGTCGCACCGCACCACTGCAAGTCATTCGTACCGGTACAGACAACGTGCCTTTCCATCTGGGTCCACAAGATGCTGTTGCGCCCGCTATGGGCAACGGCAATACGACACCTGCGGCGGCCAACGGGGTCAATATTCCAGCTTACTGGCGCAATAACCGCACCCATGCCGCTGCCCGTGTGGATGGCATGGCCAATGCAGGCATGGACGACATCGAAATCCCAGCCTTCTTGCGCAAGCAAGCCGACTGATCTGAAAATCTAAAGTTTTTTGGTGCTTTGGGCCAGACAAGCGATGGCTTGTCTGGCCCTTTTACGTTCAATCGCCAGTCCGTCAGGCTGATTGACGCTTTCAGACTTGAATAAACAGGATTCCCTTTTCAATTCAACCGGCTTATGGGCGAATTAAAATAGGCCATGCTTGCACAAAGAACCCTTAAAACATTGACCAAAGCCGTGGGCGTTGGGTTGCACAGTGGTCAGCGTGTCGAGTTGACGCTGCGTCCGGCGGCACCCGATACGGGCATTGTGTTTCGCAGAATTGACTTGGCTGAGCCGGTCGATATTCCGGTCAAAGCCGAGTCGGTGACCGATACCCGGCTGGCCTCCACCATTTCAGCCGGGCAGGCCAAAGTTTTGACGGTGGAGCATTTGATGTCCGCTTGTGCAGGTTTGGGCATTGATAACTTGTATGTGGACATCACGGCCGAAGAGGTGCCGATTCTGGATGGATCGGCTTCGTCGTTTGTTTTCTTGCTGCAAAGTGCCGGCGTGGTGGAGCAACCCGCTGCCAAAAAATTCTTGCGTGTTCTGAAGCCGGTTGAGGTCAGGGAGGGCGAGGGCGAGAACATCAAATGGGCCAGTTTGACCCCCTTTCATGGCTATAAATTAAGTTTTGAGATTGATTTCAGGCACCCTGCCGTGGACTCCACCGGCCAACAAGTGGTGTTTGACATGTCTGAGGGCGTTTATGCCCGCGACATTGCCCGGGCGCGCACCTTTGGCTTTACCAAAGACGTCGAGATGCTGCGCGCCAATGGTCTGGCCTTGGGCGGCGGACTGGACAACGCGATCGTGATGGACGATTACAAAGTCCTCAACTCGGATGGCTTGCGCTATGACGACGAATTTGTGAAACACAAAATCCTCGATGCCATGGGCGATTTGTACATATTGGGCAAACCTTTGCTCGCTGCTTATTCGGCCTTCCGATCGGGGCATGCCCTGAACAACCGCTTGCTGCGTGAGCTGCTGTCGCGCCCCGATGCTTATGAGGTGGTGACTTTTGACAAAGCTGCTGACGCCCCCCGTGGCTTTGCAGCCCTTCAGCCCGCCTGGTGATGACCCAAACCAGCCATTTGCTTTATTTGCACGGTTTTCGTTCCTCGCCCCAATCGGCAAAATCGCGAAAAATGGCCGAAATTGTGCAAAATCATCATCCCGGGGTGACTTGGTGGTGCCCACAATTGCCCGCTTCGCCCGAACAGGCCATCCAGGAATTAATCGAGGGCACTGCGGCTTGGCCCTCAGCCCACAGTGCGGTGGTCGGGTCATCTTTGGGGGGCTTTTATGCCGCTTGTCTGTCCCAGCATCTCGGTTTTCCTGCTGTGCTGCTTAACCCGGCGGTGCATCCCGCCCGCGATTTGAAAAAGTACGTGGGCACCCATCCGTCATGGCACGATCCCGCTCAAAAAGTGTTTTTTAAAGCAGAGTACGTGCAGGAACTGGCCGTTTTGGAGCAGGTTTTTCTAGAGAGAAGCCCTAAGGTTGGCCCCCCAACTTTGAGCATCATTGCCAAGGGCGATGAGGTGCTCGATTGGCGTGAAATGCTGGCCCAGCACGCGTCGGGGCAAGTTCGCTTGATCGAGGGCAGTGACCATGCGCTGAGCGATTTTGACGATTACTTGCCTGAAATCCTTGAATTTCTTCGGTTGGCTTGAGGCTTTAAGCCATCAAAGGCGGGGGCGCGTGGGAAAATCGGCGCATGTACGCACTATTTGAAGAAGCCGGCAAATTCATGGCCGGACGGATCATGTCCGAAGCCGAGGCCTCCGCCCAGGTGGAACTGGACTCGGGTAAAAGAGTCAAAGTCAAAGCAGCCCAAATGCTGCTCAAGTTTGAAAAACCTGCCCCTGCTGCCTTGCTCAGCGAGGCCGCGGCGCTAAGCCAAAGCATTGACCTTGAATTGGCCTACGAATTCGCCTCGGACGAAGAGTTCGCTTTTGCCGACCTGGCCAAAGACTATTTCAGTGACGGTGCCAGCACGGTGCAGCAAGTGGCTGCGTTGATTCGGTTGCATGAAGCGCCGCATTACTTTCGCCGGGGCGGCAAGGGGCGCTTTCGCAAAGCCCCTGCTGAAATCGTGCAGCAGGCCTTGATTGCGATTGAGAAGAAGAAGCAAGTGCAGGCCCAAATCGAGGCTTGGTCGGCAGAGTTGGTCGCCGGGGTGTGCCCCGACCCGATTCGGGAGCAGCTTTACAAAATTCTTTTTCGCCCTGACAAAAATACCCCGGAATACAAAGCCGTGGTGGAGGCCAGCAAGGCCAGCCAAACCGCGCCGCTGGATCTGTTGCAAAACGCAGGCGCTATTGCATCTGCCTGGGACTTCCATTGGCAAAGGTTTTTGTTTGACTTGTTTCCCAAAGGAACGGGTTTTCCGGCCTTGCAGGCGCCTGCCATCCAAGACGAATTGCCGTTAGCGACAGTCCAGGCCTTCTCAATTGACGATTCACACACCACCGAAATTGACGATGCCTTGTCTTTGCACGGTTTGGGCTCCGGCACGGTCACCGTGGGGATCCACATTGCGGCGCCTGGCCTGGCCTTATCGCCTGGCGGTGCGATTGACCAATTGGGTCGCCAACGCTTGTCTACCGTGTACATGCCGGGCTACAAAATCACCATGCTGCCCGACAGCGTGGTGCAGGCTTACACTCTGACAGAGGGGCGGGATTGCCCGGCGGTTTCCTTGTACGTGACTTTCAATGAGTCCGATCTTGAAGTGTTGAAGACCGAAACACGCGTGGAACGGGTCTCCATTCTGGCCAACTTGCGGCACGACCAACTGGACCAGACCGTGACCCAAGAATGGCTTGAAAGTGAAGAAGTGGGCACCGAAGCGCCGGTGGATTTGCCGGTAGACCGTGCTACCTTGGCTTTTTTCTGGCGCTTGGCCCAGACCCTTAAATCGCGGCGTGAAGTGGTACGCGGTAAACCCGAGAATTTCAACCGCCCCGATTACAGTTTCAAGCTCGACCGCCCCAGCAACGAGCACCCACCCACAGGCGATGAACGGGTGCTGATTGGTGTGCGTCAACGTGGCGCGCCCCTTGATCTGATGGTGGCCGAGGCCATGATTTTGGCCAACAGCACTTGGGGGCAATGGATGGCCAGTTTTGGCGTGCCCGGCATCTATCGCAGCCAAGCCAGCATGGCCCCCGGCGTCAAGGTTCGCATGGGCACCAAAGCATTGCCCCATGCGGGCATTGGGGTTCCCAGCTATGCCTGGAGCACATCGCCTTTGCGGCGCTACACCGACTTGGTCAATCAGTGGCAAATCATTGCTTGTGCGCGCCATGGTGCGACTGCGGCTTTGGCGGCGCCCTTTAAGCCCAAAGATGCCGAGTTGTTTTCCATCATCAGCGGATTTGATGCCGCCTACAGTGCCTACAACAGCGTTCAGTCCAGCATGGAGCGTTACTGGACTTTGCGCCATGTACAGCAACAAGGCATTGAAGCACTGGAGGCCAGCTTGGTCAAAGAATTGGGCGGGGGCGTTTGGTTGGTACGGGCCGATAACTTGCCCCTGATGTTCAGCGTCATGGGTGCCCAAGGCTTGATGCGTGGCGCGCGGGTTCTCGTCAAATTAGGTCAGGTGGATCTGATGGCGCTGGATGTCAGCGGCACCGTGACCGCGCATCTGGATGCACCCCCAGCCCAAACGGACCCAGAAGCCGATGAGTCTGATGAAGAGGATGCGCAGTCTGCAGGCCCGCTCACGATTGCCATCGACTTGAATGACAGCGCTCAAAGCGATGGATCTTGAAGGCGGTTCTTCAGCCTCTGCAGGCTTGAGTGTTCGGCTCAAGCTGTCAGTCCGGCGGCACACCATGGCCTGGGCGTTGGGATTTTCGTTGCTGGTTCATGCGGGCTTGATCGGTTGGCGTTTTGCCGATCCTGAAAGTTTCAGTCGGGTTTTTGAGGATTCCACCTTAGAGGTGATTTTGGTCAATGCACGCAGTGACCAAAATCCCGACAGTGCCCAAGCCATTGCCCAAGTCCGACTGGCAGGGGGAGGGCAATCGGATCAATTGCAGTGGTCCAGTTCCCCTTTGCCGCCCGCGCAACGCAATGAATTCGGCACTGACATCAGTGCCATGCAGCGCCAAATTGAAGCCCTTAAGTTGCAACAGATGCAATTGCTGACCCAATTGAAACAAGAGTTGTCGGCCTTGTCGCAAGAAAATGCGGGAGAAAACGCCCAGGCTCCTGAGCGTCAGGCCAGGCAAGAACGGCAGCAGCAGTTGACCCGGCAACTGGCCCAGATTGAGCAAAAAGTGGAAAAATCCCAAGGTGGGCCCCGCAAGCGCTACATCAGTCCGGCGACCAAAGAGGCTGTTTATGCGCTGTATTACGACAAATTGCGCCGCACCATTGAAACCCGTGGCACCCTTAATTTTCCACAGGCGGGCGGACAGAAGTTGTATGGCGAACTGAGCATGGTGATCACAGTGGACCGCAAAGGGCGGCTGGTGCAAACCGAGGTGGCTTTGCCCTCCGGGCAACCCTTGCTTGACCAGCGGGCCGTGGCGATTGTGCGAAGTGCGGCTCCTTTTGATGCGTTCGGCGCTAATATGCGGCGGCAGGCGGATCAAATTGTGGTGGTGACCCGCTTCCGGTTTGCCAAAGATGGCACGCTGGAGACCCGAATGTTGGCTGCTGATCAGAAGCAGCGCTGACCCGTTCACACTGACCTATGAACCCTGCAGACAAAGGAAATTGATGCGTGCTTTTGGTCGTTGGTGCTTGTTGGTCTTGCTGGCCGGGGTGGTTTTGCAACTGTTTTTTGTAGCGCGCATTGCCAGCATGGCGGTCATCGCGCCCGAATCCACCACCTTTGAACGTTCGCAAATCTGGCAAATTGTGTCCAAAAAAGGCCTGTTGCCTTGGCGCCAAGAATGGGTGGATGGCAAATCGATTGCCCCCGGTTTGCAACGTGCCGTGATTGCTTCTGAAGACAGCGTATTTACACAACACGGGGGTGTTTGGTGGGAGTCGCTCGAAAAGGCGTGGGAGAAAAATGCCAAGGCCAAAGCCTTGGCTGAGCAGCGTGCTCAGCGCAGACCCGATGCCAAAACACCGCAAGTCAAAATTGTGGGGGGCTCGACCATCACCCAACAGTTGGCTAAAAACCTTTTTCTTTCGGGCGAGCGAACTTTGTTTCGCAAGGGTCAAGAAATGTTGATCACGCTGACCTTGGAGACGTTTTTGACCAAGCAGCGAATTCTGGAAATTTATCTGAACAGCGTGGAGTGGGGCGAGGGGGTTTTTGGGGCTGAAGCAGCCGCCCAGCACTATTTTCGTAAAAGCGCAGCGCGCTTGAGTGACTGGGAGGCCGCGCGGTTAGCGGTCATGTTGCCCCGGCCTAGGTATTTTGAGCAACGAGCGCAATCGGCTTATTTGGCCAGTCGGGCCGAGACCATCATGGCGCGTATGGGTGAAGTGGTGTTGCCATGAGTTCTTTAACCACTCCCCAACCCCAAACTCTGCGCATTTTGGGCATCGATCCCGGACTGCAAACCACAGGTTTTGGGGTTCTGGACTTGACGGGGTCTCGTCTGCAATATGTTGCGAGCGGGGTGATTGAGACCACCAAAGGGGATATGGGCAATTTGCCCGCCCGTTTGAAGGTGATTTACGACGGCATTCGCGAAATTCATGCCCGCTACCAGCCGGATGTGGCTTCGGTCGAAATCGTTTTTGTCAACATCAATCCGCAAGCCACGCTGCTTTTGGGGCAAGCGCGTGGGTGCTGTTTGACCGCTCTGGTGTCGTGTGATTTGCCGGTGGCCGAGTACACCGCCTTGCAGATGAAACAATCGGTCACGGGCCATGGGCGCGCTGCCAAATCGCAGGTGCAGGAGATGGTTAAACGCTTATTGCAATTGCCCGTGGTCCCCAGACAGGATGCTGCCGATGCCTTGGGCATGGCCATCACCCACGCCCACGCCAGTCCTTCCATGAACAAGCTCGCAGCGCAGGGCGTGCTCCACCGTAAAACCCATGGCATGTTCCGCAGTGGTCGAAGTCACTAGGAGTGAACAGATGGTGTTTTTCAGAATTTCGACTGAGATAATCTGAACCATGGGTTCCGTTATTCAAAAACCAAGCTTGCTGCAGCGCATGAGGTATCTGCTTCATGGGTTCGATGGACCTTTGGCGTTCGCCGTGTTCATGCTCGCTTGTGCGGGCATGTTGATCATGTTTTCGTCCGGTTACGACCACGGCACCCGATTCATTGACCACGGGCGCAACATGTTGATTGCGGGGGCCATCATGTTTGTGGTGGCCCAAATGCCGCCCCAAAAGCTCATGGCTTGGGCCGTGCCGATTTACACCGTGGGCATCGTCTTGCTGGTGGCGGTGGCGATCTTCGGGATTACCAAAAAAGGGGCCAAGCGCTGGGTTAATCTGGGGGTGGTGATTCAGCCCAGCGAGATTCTGAAAATTGCCCTTCCCTTGATGCTGGCCGCCTGGTTTCAAAAGCGCGAGGGGCAATTAAGACCCTACGACTTTGCCGTGGCGCTGCTGATATTGGGCGTTCCGGTCGGTTTGATCATGAGGCAACCCGACTTGGGAACCTCCTTACTGGTGTTGGCGGCGGGCTTGGCCGTGATCTTTTTTGCGGGCCTCAAGTGGCGCTGGATTTTGCCGCCTGTGCTGTTGGGCCTGGTGGGTGTGGTGGTCTTGGTCGCTATGGAGTCCACTTTGTGTGCTGACAATGTCGATTGGCGAGTTTTGCACGAATACCAACGGCAGCGGGTTTGCACCCTGCTAGACCCCGCGCGTGACCCTTTGGGCAAAGGTTTTCACATCATTCAAGGCATGATCGCCATTGGGTCGGGCGGTTTTTGGGGCAAGGGCTTCATGCAGGGCACACAAACTCACCTGGAGTTCATTCCCGAGCGCACCACCGACTTCATTTTTGCCGCTTACGGCGAGGAATTCGGGTTTGTCGGCGGGCTGTTCCTGATTTTCTGGTTCTTCTTTTTGGTCTACCGTGCGCTGGTCATCGCTGCCCAAGCCCCGACCTTGTTCAGCCGTCTGCTGGCGGGGAGCATGGCCATGATTTTCTTTACCTATGCTTTTGTGAACATGGGCATGGTCAGTGGCATTTTGCCGGTGGTGGGCGTGCCTTTGCCCTTCATCAGTTACGGCGGCACGGCCATGGTCACTTTGGGGCTGGCGCTGGGCATCCTGATGTCGATCGCCAAATCCAAACAACTGGTGCAAACATGAATCCATTTGTCCAGGTGGCCATGGTGGGGGCGGGCAACATGGGCGGCGGCATGTTGAGCCGTTTGTGTGGCTTGGGATGGTCCGTGGCGGTACACGACACCGATCCCCTTGCGCAGTCCCATGCCGCTGAATGCGGCGCTGTGCCTTGCGGTTCTGCCATGCAAGCGGCCCGCATGCTTGCGCCCGATGGCGTGTTGATGGTGGTGGTGGTGGACGCCGCCCAAACCGAGTCCGTACTCTGGGGTCATGATGGGGCGGGTGCTGTATTGCAAGCGGGGCAGACTGTGATACTTTGCCCGACCTTGGGGCCCGGCACCGTACAAAAGCAGGCCGAGCGACTGGCGTTGGCCGGTATTGACTGCATCGATGCCCCCATGTCGGGCGGTCCCTTGCGGGCCAAAGAGGGCACCATGAGCTTGATGGTGGCTTGTTCAGACGAGGTTTGGCAAAAAAGCCAAGGTTTGTTGAACGCATTGAGCCAACAAGTGTTCCGGGTGGGTCAGCGGCCCGGCGACGGGGCTCGCACCAAACTGGTCAATAACCTCTTGGCTGCAGTCAATTTGGTGGGCGCTGCTGAGGCCATGGCATTGGCCGAGCGACTGGGGCTTGACCCATTGGCCACTTTGTCCGTGATCGAGGCCTCCAGTGGCCAGAGCTGGATTGGCTCAGATCGGATGCGTCGGGCTTTGGCCGATGATTTTGAGCCCCGTGCCCACGTCACCCTGCTGGCCAAAGACACCGGTTTGGCGGTTCAAGCCGCCAAAGAAGTGGCTTTTGACCCGCCGTTGGGGCGCTTAGCCCGAGACCTGTTTGCACAGGCCATGGTGCAGGGCTGGTCCGACTTAGACGATGCCGCCCTGCTCAAACTGATGCGCCAGCGCTGAAGGCGCAG
Organism: Limnohabitans sp. Rim8; assembly: GCA_945877725.1. Classification (GTDB taxonomy): domain Bacteria; phylum Pseudomonadota; class Gammaproteobacteria; order Burkholderiales; family Burkholderiaceae_C; genus Limnohabitans_A. Next base: position 856 of record CAMDXR010000074.1, on the reverse strand, counting down.
CGTTTTTGGGGTTGCCACGCCAGTGGGGGGCCTGACACAAGCGGCTGGCCATGCTGGGCAAGGGTCTTGATCAGTGCCTACAATGGACGTCATGATTTCACGCGAACCTACCATCGAACGCCTGGCCACGGCCAGATCCTTGTTGCTTGAGCCTTTTGGCTTAGACGAAACACACCTCAGCCAGGCCTTGGCCGCCATCAAGGCGCATGCCGTGGATGACGCCGACCTGTATTTTCAGTACACCCGGTCCGAGGGCTGGAGTTTGGAAGAAGGCATCGTCAAGACCGGCAGTTTCAGCATTGACCAAGGCGTGGGCGTTCGCGCTGTGTCGGGCGAGAAAACCGCGTTTGCCTACTCTGACGACATCTCTGAAGCTTCGCTGATGGACGCGGCCTTGACGGTGCGCACCATTGCCTCTGCATCGCAAAACAAGCGCATTAAGGTGCCGACCCGCAAAATTTCGGCCAGCCGTTCGCTCTACCCCTCCCTGGACCCGATGTCCACGCTGGACAGCACGGCCAAAGTCAATCTGTTGGGTCGGGTTGAAAAGACCGCCCGTGCCAAGGACCCGCGCATTGTGCAGGTCATGGCCGGCCTGGCCACCGAATACGATGTGGTGATGGTGGCCCGCGCCGATGGCACATTGGCGGCAGATGTTCGCCCATTGATTCGCCTTTCAGTCACCGTAATCGCCGAACAAAACAACCGCCGAGAAGTGGGCAGTGCGGGCGGTGGTGGTCGTTTTGGATTGGCTTATTTCGACGACGCCATGGTGGAAACTTATGTTCAGGAAGCCGTATCGGCTGCGTTGATTAACCTCGAAGCCCGCCCCGCACCTGCGGGAGAGATGACGGTG
>CAMDXR010000073.1 GCA_945877725.1 Limnohabitans sp. Rim8 | reverse complement strand
TGTGCCGCCAGAATACAAATATGGGAAGCCTTTATTTGGTCCGCCACGGACAAGCCTCTTTTGGGGCCGATGATTACGATCAACTCAGCACGCTGGGACACCAGCAAGCGGTGCGCTTGGGCGAATACCTGGGGCCCAAATTGCAGGATGCCCCGCTGGAGGCAGTCATGATGGGCAGTCTCAAGCGCCACCAGCAAACTTGGGAAGGCATTGCACAGGGTGCGGATTGGTCTCACACCCCCGCCGTTTGGCCCGGCCTGAACGAATACGACAGCCATGCCTTGATTGAGGCGATTCACCCCGAGCCACTGGCCAAACCCGACACCCCCGAGCTTTACCGCCACCACTTTCGCCTGCTGCGCGATGCGCTGCAAGCCTGGATGGCGGGTCGCACCCAGCCACAAGGCATGCCCACTTACAAAGACTTTGTCGGCGGCATCGAAACCGCCCTGGACCATGTGCGTCAAAACCACTCGGGCAACGTGATGATCGTCTCCAGCGGCGGCCCCATATCGACGGCGGTGGGCCGCATTTTGGGCACATCGGCCGAGACCACCATCGAGCTCAACTTGCGCATTCGGAACACCGCGATCACAGAATTTATCTTCAACCCCAAAGGCCACAGACTGCTGAGCTACAACAACTTGCCGCACCTGGAAGGCGAAGATTACAAACAATGGCTTACTTTCGCCTGATATAAACCCTTTAAGCGGCCTTAATTGCGTGTTATCCCCTAGCAAAAGCCCTGGAATTCATAGGCAAAATTTAGCCCATGAATTGTTCGACCGCCTGGGTGGCCCTTCAGTCGCTTGAAGGCGGCATTCAGCTCACCAGCCCACAGACCACAGATGCCCATCTGCTGGCTGCCGAACTTCACTTGTGCCTGCATGAATTGAGCCTGCACACCGCAGTGCAAACCTTGATCGTGCCAGGCGAAAACGGTCAAAACACCCTGATTTGCAATCTGCGAACCGACTTGCAGTCCCGTTGGATGCCAGAACACGACACCCTCGCCCTGCACCATAAGCTGGGGCATGAGCACGAACCTCAAAGCCCGGCCCTGGTCGCCAAGTCTTTGGAACGTGAGATTTGGGTCGCCATGCTGGGCTCCCCCATCCGCTTCAGCTTTTCCAGTCTGGCCGCGCTGCAGTCGCATATTCGGGTTCGGCGCAACATTGCATTGGCTTCGCGTAAAACGGCGCTGGCTTTCAAAACAGAGGCCAGCGAGCGGCCAGAACAAGACTGGCACTACGACGAAGAACATGGTTTTATCCTGCATACGGGCCGCCCCCTGATTCAGGCTTTGATTGCCGCGACCCAACCTGAAGCCACGGGTAAGTTGTACGATTTTTCTTGCTACCGGGCCACCGAATACGTGATTTTGTTAGGAATTGCGCAAGAGCTTCAAACGCACTACCCCGCCCTGCTAAACGATTTGCAGACATTAAATGAGCGTCATGCTGTTCGGTCCGCTCAATTTCATGACGTGTTTCTGGTCGAATACGGCAGCATGGAAGCCCCTTTGCCTTTGCGCTTTTATGTGCCTGGCGACCGTCTGTGGTTTCGCAACCCCGATGAACGCTCCTCGGATGTGACCGGCTACGAAGGCTCGTGGGTGATTTACATGGGCGGCGGTTTGTTCAGCAACTTCTGGCAACGTGACCGCCCTTTTACCTTGGAATCGAAGGCCGTCGAAATCTTCCACTGGCGCGACGGCGTTTACACCGACGGCCAAGGTGAGCTGCAAATGGACGAAGTTTTGGTTGAGCAACAGGTCGCCATCACGGTCGCAAACCCCACGCAATTTCGCCAAGTATTGGATCGCATGGTCCGCATGCGCGACCCCAAAGGGGTTTATGCCGAAGGCGGCTGCATCGACACCACACGCGAATACCCCCGCAGCGTAAGCCAAGCAGCTTGTGAACTGGTGCTGCCAAGGTTTTGAGGTTCGTGGCCCTTTAGCCGCAACATTTTCGGCCCCCTTTCCACTTTGTCCCAGCTTGCGGGCTTTAACCGACTTGATCGGTCAACGTGTCGGGCGGCAAGCGGTCTACCTCGGCCAACAACTGTGCCAATGCCCGTCCTGAGGCCTGCAGCAAAGCCTGTCCTTTTTCGAGTGTCGCGGCGGCGGCATTGCCCGCAGCGCCTTGACGGTTGTAGTCTTGCATTTGCCAGCCCAGTTTGGCGCTTTTGCCATTGCCCAAAATCTCAAAGCGATCAACTTGTTCAGCGCGGCCTTGTGCACTGGACCTGAAATTTTGCGCCTGTGCCATGCGCACCCGTTCGGGCCGCAGCGCCAGCATCATGGAGGTTTCGATGTCCCCCGCATGCACCCCAAAGCGGTGCTCTTCAGTGGGAAACAAGGCATTCAAATCCTTGCCTTGCGCATCGCGCAAGGGCAAATTGAACCAACTGACGCTGTACACCAGCATGCCCAAACGGGCGCGCAGGTCGCGAGCCACCATGTCCATCACGCTCACCTGCCCGCCGTGGGCGTTCAGCAGCACCAGTTTGCGCACCCCCGTGGCGGCCACCGATTCGCCAATATCGGTCCACAAACGAAGCACAGTTTCAGCCTTCAAGGTCAAGGTCCCGGCAAAGCGCGCATGTTCGGGGCTCAAGCCCACGCTTTGCGTGGGCAAAAACAACACCGGCAAATCAGCCGGCAAATGGGGCAAAGTGGCGGCCACCACACCCTGAACCAGATCGGTGTCCACCGACAAGGGCAAATGTGGCCCGTGCTGTTCGGTGGCCGCCACGGGCAACACGGCGATGGCCCGGTCCAGCGCCAGCGTCTGAAAATCGAGGGTGGTCCAGTCGGCCCAAAATCTGGAAGGGTTTTGCATGCCCGCATCTTAATAGAGCTTGGCCAGACACCGTGCGCTTTTAGCGGCCCCCGCCTTTTGCGGCCATGCACCTTATTCCGGTTGCGCGTACGGCAGAAATGACGGCGAGCTTGTCGCTATCGGGCTCGGTCGGTGTAAAGTGCCTTTTTTCGGGCATTCCCATGCAGACAAGGGGGCCTCATTTTGGAGTTTGTATTGAACGTTTTTGTGATTTTCAGGTGTTTGTGGGTTCCCTCTGCACCAGCCCGAGGCTGGGCAATGGCTTTGCTGATGCCTCTGGCACTGCTGATCGCACTCAGCTCCGCCCCCACCCAAGCGCAAACAAACCTGAGCTTTTCATCCAAGTCGGGGCCGCAAAATAGCGCATCAAACGGCCCTGCTGTCAACGCTTTGTTGTCTGGCCCCAGCAGCGTGGTCACCACCGACCAAGTGCGGGCCGAGTTGTTGGTGCATGCGCCTCAAGGCCTCCGGGCGGGTCAAACCTTTTGGCTGGGTTTGCACCTGCAACATCAGCCCCATTGGCACACTTATTGGCAAAACCCCGGCGACTCGGGCTTGCCCACACGGCTCCAATGGCAGCTGCCTGCAGGTTGGCAAGCGGGTGAAATCGCCTGGCCTTTGCCCAAAAAAATCCCGATCGGCACCCTTGCCAATTACGGCTACGAAGATTCCTTGCTGCTGGCAGTGCCCGTGACACCGGCGCCTGACTTCAAGTTCCCGGCCAATGGCCCGTTGAACTTGCAACTGCAGGCCGAATGGCTGATATGCCGTCAGGAGTGCATTCCGCAAGAAGGCAAGTTCTCTTTGTCGCTGACCTCTGCCGAACCCCAAACCTCCCGTGCTGCCTTGTTCAATCAGGCGCAAAAACTCAGCCCCCAGGTCTTGCCCCAGCAAGAAAAAGCGGGGAGTTGGGTTTCGGGTGGCCAAACCCTTTTGTCTGACGACGGGCAACAACTCAAGCTGCGGGTGCACGGCTTGCCTGCCGCGTGGCAAGGTCAGACCCTCAGTGCCTTTCCTGCCACATCGGGCGTGGTGCACAACGCTGCCGTGCAAGGCAAGGACTGGACGCAAAGCTGGCAAGGCAATGTCTGGACTGCACAAATCCCGGTGTCCAAAGAGCGCGGTGAAAGCCCCAAAAACATGCGTTGGGTGATCGCCACGGGCCCTGAATCTGGCCCCAAAGCCCCGGCACTGGAAGTGGACACGGCCGTACAAGGCCAATGGCCCGCATTGGCCGTTCCTGCACCCACAGAAATATCTCCCGCGCTGGCCAAAGCCTTGGCAGAAAATGCCCGAAACGCTGGCAGCGCCCAAAAAACCAATCCCCCTCAGTCTGCTACCGCCTTGGGCTTGACCCTGGCCATCTTGGGGGCCTTGTTGGGCGGCTTGTTGCTCAACCTCATGCCCTGCGTGTTTCCGGTGTTGGCAATCAAAGTGCTGGGGTTTGCCCAACCGGGAACCAGCCAGGCCCAGCACCGCACCGCTGGCGTGGCCTACACGCTGGGGGTGGTGTTGTCTTTCATGCTGTTGGGCGGCCTCATGCTGGGCTTGCGCGCAGCGGGCGAGCAACTGGGTTGGGGCTTCCAACTGCAGTCGCCCCCGGTGGTGGCAGGCCTCGCCCTGTTGTTCACCTTGCTGGGCCTGAACCTGGCGGGGGTCTTTGAGTTTGGCCAAATGCTGCCCAGCAGCTTGGCCTCTTTGCAAAGCCGCAACCCCACCCTGAACGCCGGTTTGTCCGGGGTGCTGGCGGTGGCTGTTGCATCGCCTTGCACCGCTCCTTTCATGGGCGCATCTTTGGGTTTGGCCATCGCCTTGCCCGTCTGGCAAGCGCTGACCGTGTTTGCCGCCATGGGCTTAGGCATGGCCTCGCCTTATTTGGCGGCCAGCGCTTGGCCGGGCATCGCAAGGGCACTGCCGCGCCCCGGGGCTTGGATGGTGGTGTTCCGTCAAGCCATGGCGTTCCCGATGTTTGCCACTGTTATCTGGTTACTCTGGGTGCTGGGCCAACAAACCGGCATCGACGGTGCAAGCGGTTTGCTGGCCCTTTTGCTGGCGGTGGCTTGGCTGGCGTGGGCACTGGGCTTGGCGGGTCGCACCCGGTGGGTCATGATCGCATTGGCTTTGGGTACTTTGTTGTGGCTGGGCAGCAGTTGGTTGCCCTTGGCTCTGCGCGATGCCCCGGCCAACAACGCCCTGAACAACGCCGCGAACAACGCCTTGAACACCTCCCTCAATACCGCCCCCACCGAAGTCAGCGCCAGCGCTGTCGATTCAGGTTGGCAAAACTGGTCCGAGCCGGCCTTGCAAGCGCACTTGACCGCAGGTCGCCCGGTGTTCGTGGATTTCACGGCCGCTTGGTGCGTGACCTGCCAATACAACAAAAAAACCACACTGGCCGATGCCCCGTTGTTGGCCGAATTTCAGAGCCGTCAAGTGGTACTGATGCGCGCCGACTGGACCCGCCGTGACCCGGCCATCACCCAAGCCCTGACCGCACTGGGCCGCAGCGGCGTGCCGGTTTATGTCTTGTACGCCCCCAAGCGTTCGCCTGTGGTGTTGTCCGAACTGCCCTCCGTCAAGGAAGTCATGACGGCCCTGCAAAGCCTCTGAACCCCACCCTACACAGCCCCCTTCTGCCCTGCGACAATTCACCCCATGAGCACCTCCACCTTCACCCCCACCCCGAACTCTTCATCGTCTGCGTTTGCCCCCCTGCAAAACGACACCTTTTTGCGTGCTTGTTTGCGCCAAGCCACCGAGCACACCCCAGTCTGGCTTATGCGACAGGCCGGGCGCTACCTGCCCGAGTACCGCGACACCCGCGCCCAAGCGGGCAGCTTCATGGGTCTGGCCACCAACACCCAATACGCCACCGATGTGACGCTGCAACCACTGGATCGCTACCCGCTGGATGCCGCCATTTTGTTCAGCGACATCCTGACCGTGCCCGATGCCATGGGCTTGGGCCTGTCTTTTGCGTTGGGTGAAGGCCCCAAATTTGCCAAAAATGTGCGCAATGAAGCCGCCGTGGCCGAACTGGCCGTGCCCGACATGGCCAAACTGCGCTATGTTTTTGACGCGGTGACCTCCATCCGCAAAGCTCTGAATGGCCGCGTGCCCCTGATCGGCTTTTCGGGCAGCCCCTGGACGCTGGCCTGCTACATGGTGGAGGGGGCCGGATCGGACGACTACCGCCACGTCAAAACCCTGATGTACAGCCGCCCCGACTTGATGCACCGCATCCTGGCCGTCAATGCCGACGCCGTAGCCCTGTACCTGAACACCCAGATCGAGGCTGGTGCTCAGGCCGTGATGGTCTTTGACAGCTGGGGCGGTGTGCTGGCCGATGGCGCTTTTCAGCAGTTCAGCCTGGCCTATACCGCCCGTGTGCTGGCGCAGCTGAAAACCCACCACGACGGCGTCCGCATTCCGAGCATCGTGTTCACCAAAGGTGGCGGTCTGTGGCTGCCCGAGATGGCCGGCCTCAACTGCGACGTGCTGGGCTTGGACTGGACCATGAACCTCGGCACTGCCCGCGCACTGGTGGGCGGACAGACCGGCGGCCCCGGCAAAGCTTTGCAAGGCAACATCGACCCCAACATCTTGTTTGCCCCGCCCGAGCACATTGCGACCGAGGTGCGCCGCGTGCTGGACAGCTTTGGCGCGCCCCACACCGATGCGGGCACCCCCGGCCCCACACACATCTTTAATCTGGGCCACGGCATCAGCCAGTTCACGCCACCAGAGCATGTTTCGGCTTTGGTCGAGACCGTGCACAGCCATTCGCGCCATATGCGTGCCGCGCTTAACAAATAAGCACCGGACGCCTTTTAGCCAACTTCGTAACATAAAAAAACAAGTAGAAACCCTCCTTTTTGGAAAAAAAAGGGGGGTCAAGTGCTTGACTTATGCACAAAAATGAGGCGCTGCATTTGTCGACAAGTCTTGCTGCGCAGCAACAAAACGGCTCGACCTGCTCTTTGCCAAGTCCTTGATTTCATTGGACTTTTTTTATGCCCACTGGATAAGCAATGTGACAAAAGTCTTTATTTTTCAAGGCTTTCAGGCCATTGAGATGGAGTTTTCAACAAAGTTATCCACAGATTTTTTGGATTGACGGCAAAGTACTTTGAAATCAACGACTTACACACTGTTTCAAGATTTCGCCTAACTTTCAACACCGATAAAATCGTCAAGAATTCTGGAAAAAATGTGAAAACCAACCACTGGATCGACATCGCTGTCCAGACACCCGCCCACAGCCCCGTGGGCGGTCTGTTGAGTTATCGCAGCCCTTTTGAGCTACAGCCTGGGCAGTTGGTGCGGGTTCCGTTTGGTAAGCGTGAAGTGCTGGGCGTGGTTTGGTCTGTGCAAGAGGCTGCCCCCCCTGACATGGCGGCTTCAGCCGTGCGCGATGTATTGGGTGTGTTGGAAGGTCTGGCCCCGCTGGACACGGCTTGGCGGCAATTGGTTCAGTTTTCAGCCCAGTATTACCAACGCTCTTTGGGAGAAGTGGCGCTGTCGGCCCTGCCCCCACAACTGCGCGACCTGAGCTCTGAGCAACTGGCGCGCCGCCTTAAAAAACAAACCGACCGAACGCTGGTGCAAGCCGCCCCAGGGCACGCCTTGTCGGCAGAGCAAAGCGCCGTGCTGGCACAAATGCAAATGGAAATGCAAGCTGAACCCGTGTCGGGCGCAGTCACGGCAACGGGCGGCCCCTATTTGTTGTTTGGCAGCACGGGCAGCGGCAAGACCGAGGTGTATTTGCAAGCGGTGCAACGCATGCTGCAAGCCGACCCGCAAGCCCAAGCGCTGCTGATGGTGCCCGAAATCAACCTCACCCCGCAGCTAGAAGCCCGGGTTCAGGCACGCTTTGGGACAGATACCGTGGTCTCCATGCACAGCGGCATGACACCCGCACAACGCCTCAAAAGCTGGCTGGCGGCGCACGCCGGGCAAGCCCGTATCGTGTTGGGCACGCGCATGGCCATTTTTGCCTCCATGCCACACCTGAAACTCATCGTGGTGGATGAAGAACACGACCCCAGCTACAAACAACAAGAAGGGGCCCGCTACTCCGCACGCGATTTGGCGGTCTACCGGGGGCGGCTGCAAAACGCCCAAGTGCTGCTGGCCTCAGCCACCCCCTCACTGGAAAGCTGGCACCTGAGCCGCCCACCTGAAGAAGGTGGACGCTATGTGCGGCTGCAAATGCCCTCACGCATTGGCTCTGGCGAGGGGGCTGGGGTGTTGCCCAAAGTGCGCCGGGTGGACATGAGCAAGCAGCCCCGCCGCACCGTGCTCTCGGCCCCCCTGCTGGCCGCCTTGCAAGAACGGGTTGAACGCGGCGAGCAATGCATGCTGCTGCTGAACCGTCGCGGTTATGCCCCTGTGCTGCACTGTGCCGACTGCGGTTGGAAAAGCCAATGCAAACACTGCAGCGCGTTTCGGGTGTTTCACAAAATTGACCGCACCCTGCGTTGCCACCACTGCGGCCTGACCGAACGTGTACCCCGGGCGTGCCCGGATTGCGGTAATGCCGACATCGCCCCGATTGGCCGAGGCACCGAACAACTGGAAGAACATTTGGGAGAGCTGTTAGCGCATGTGAGGCGGCCGGACGGCTCGCCCGTTCGCATTGCACGCATCGACGCCGACACCACCCGCCTGAAAGGCGCGCTAGAGAGCCAACTGGCCTCGGTGCACTCAGGTGAGGTGGATATTTTGGTGGGCACCCAGATGATTGCCAAAGGGCACGACTTCAGGCGCATTACCCTGGTGGCCGCTGTCAACCCCGACACCGCCTTGTTTTCGAGCGACTTCAGGGCCCCCGAGCGTTTATTTGCCTTGCTCATGCAAGCGGCAGGCCGGGCCGGGCGCGACGCCAGCCAAAGTGCGCAAAGTGAAATGTGGGTGCAAACCTTTCACCCCAAGCACGCCTTGTTTGAGGCACTCAAAAAACACGACTACCCGGCATTTGCCACCAGCGAATTGGCCGAACGCACCGCCGCCGACCTGCCCCCCATCAGCCACCAGGCGCTGCTGCGCGCCGATGCCCGCACCCAAGAAGCCGCCCAAGCGCTGCTGAATGCCGCACGCGAAGCATTGGAAATACAACTGAGCTCAGACCCCGCCACAGCGGCATTGGTCGAGCAAGTCGGTTTGTACCCAGCCGTGCCCATGAGCATGCAACGCGTAGCCGACGTGGAGCGCGCCCAAATGCTGCTCGAAAGCCCCTCGCGAATGGCCCTGCAAAAAGTGCTGTGGCACCTGCACGCGGTGCTGCACCAAGTGCGCAGCCAACCCGAACACAAAGGCGTCATCCGCTGGCTGGTCGACGTAGACCCGCAATCCATTTAGGGGTGTTGATTCAGCTGTTGTAGTTGATGTAGCTGAAAACCAGTCTAAGTGCCCTCGTGGGAGCGAGCCCCTGCTCGCGAATGTCCGCCAAACCCAAAGTCTCATTTGAGCCCATAAGCACCTTCACCATTCGCCCGCAGGGGCGGCCTCCCACAGGGAAAAGCCAAACTGGTCCATTTGGAAAAATGGCAATGTTGGCAATGTTGGCAATGCTGGCAATGTTGGCAATACTGTCAATACTGGTAATGTTGGAAGTTGGTAATGTTGGAAGTTGGTAATGTTGGAAGTTGGTAATGCTGGAAGTTGGTAATGCTGGTAATGTTGGTAATGTTGGCAACAAGCTTGATTGCCCTCGTGGGAGCGAGCCCCTGCTCGCGAATGTTTGCCCCCCTTGAGACCAGAACAAGACCCCTGCCTTCACGCCCCTCAAGGCTTGAGCAAGACCACCGCGCCAGAAAAGGTCAAAAATGCTGCCGCCGTGGTCACCAAAATAATGCGGGCGATGCGTCCGTTGTCGGCCCCCAAACGCTCGGCCAGCAGCGACACATTGCTGGCGCTGGGCAACGCGGCCACCAGCACCATCACCATCAAGGCAAAGGGCTCAATGCCTACACCCATTTGAATCGCAGCACCCGCCACCAACAACACCAAAACCGGATGCAAAAGCAGTTTGGTCAAGGCAATCGGCAAGTAATCGGACAAACGCAAAGGGCCATGTGGACGCTCATGGGCCAATATGTGCGAGCGCGCCAACACCGCGCCAATCGTGAACAAGGCCACTGGGGATGCGGCATCGGCGAGCAAACCCACGGTTTTGGCCACAGGCCCCACCAATTCAAGGTTCCAATAAGAAAACGCGCCACCCAAGGAAATCGCCCAGGGCATGGGGTTGCGCACCATGCCCGCCAAGGCTTTGCGGGCCGCCACCGCCGCACCATGTTCGCCCGCAGCATCCATGCGCGACAAAGCCACGCACAGTGAGGTGGTGATCACCATGTCCACCAAGATGGTGACAATGGCCGGACCCGCCGCCTGCGGCCCCAACAAGGCCACCAACAAGGGCACGCCCATGAACCCGGTATTGGGAAAAGCCGCCACCAAGGCGCCCAAAGACGCATCGTTCCAGCGAATTCGGTCGTTCAAGCTGATGGCAATGCCGAACGCCACCATGAGCAAGGCACACAACAAATAGGTGAAAAACACCCCGGCATCCAGCAATTGGGCAATGGGGGTGCCCGCGCCAAACCTAAACAACATGCACGGCAAGGCAAAGAACAGTACAAAACCATTCAGGCCCGGAATAGCCTCCAAGGGCAACAAGCCTTTACGGGCAGCGGCATAGCCGCACAACACCAGCGCAAAAAACGGAAAAGTGACACGCAAGACTTCAAACATGCAGGGATTGTCATGGCAATTAGGGCAGGCGGCGGGTCGCGGGGCTGACAAATATCGGCACCGACTGGTGGTTGCAGCAAGATTTCGGTGGGCGCAATGACTTGGGCCTCTGCTGTGACAGTAATGGGCCAACTTTGCTCACAAAACCGCCCCGCCCAGCAGAAGAAGGTCCTCGCAGATACGCCAAAGCGCACCCTTCCAGCCCACATCGGCCAAGCGTGCACAATGCCTACCAAATACCCCCCAACCCACCCGCTATGATCGCCCGCTTTGCCTAGCCGTTCGTTTTCACGCTCTAACCTACCCCCTACATGTCAGCCGGACTCAATAACGCCCAACTCGAAGCTGTGAACTATGTGTCGGGGCCGTGCCTGGTGTTGGCAGGGGCCGGATCGGGCAAAACGCGCGTGATCACGCACAAAATTGGCCGTTTGATGGAGGCCGGGCTGGAGCCCAAGCGCATCGCAGCCATCACCTTTACCAACAAAGCCGCTGCCGAAATGCGCGAGCGCGCCAAGCAGTTGATCGGGCACGCTGCCAAGGAGGTGCTGATTTGCACTTTTCACGCCTTGGGCGTGCGCATCATGCGCGAAGATGGTGCGGTGCTGGGCCTGAAACCGCAGTTCAGCATCA
>CAMDXR010000072.1 GCA_945877725.1 Limnohabitans sp. Rim8 | reverse complement strand
GCCGGCCTTAGGCCATGCGGTCGAACATTGGGCGCAAGGCTGGGATTGGGCGGGCCCTTTGCTGAGTAATTTGGCGGGCGGTGTCGCAGGCTTGGTGGCCGGGGCCGTGGCGGTGGGTTTGCTGCAGGTGCTGAACAAAATCAGGGCTAAGGCCTGAAAACCACGGCTAAAAACCCAAGCCTACAAACAAGGCTGCTTTCAGAGCGATGCGCTTATGGCCTCAGTGCAGGCCGACCACAGGCCGGGTTTTATAAAACTGCAGCGGGCTTTCGGGCACGGCATTGAGCACCGATTTTTTGATCTTGCCCACCACATGCATTTCGCAGGGTTTGCAGTCAAAGCGCAGGGTCAGCTTTTCTTTGCCATTGATCAGTTGCATCGGTTCGGCCTTCACGGTGCCTTGCACGCCGGTCACGCCTTTGGCCTGTTTGGGGCACAAGCTCAGGCTAAAACGCACGCAGTGTTTGGTGATCATGAGGCTGACTTCGCCCAATTCTTCCTGGCTTTCGTAGGCGGCATCAATCACCTTGACACCGTGCTTGGCGTAAAAGTCTCGCGCTTTTTGGTTGAACACGTTGGCCAGATACGTCAGCGTGTCTTCGGGGTAGGCCACGGGCGGCTGCACGGGCAGGGCACGCGGCAGGCGGTGAAAACCTTGTTCGCGAGCCAATTCCAGGGCCTGCACGGCATCCCGGCGCAGTGCGTTGAGCTGTGACGGAGGCACAAACCACGGGCGGGACAGCTTGAGCTGCACATCCAGGGGTTCAAACAGTGTGTCGCCCAGTTTGCCTAAGGATTGCTTGAGTTTGTCTTCGGCTTGGCTGGCATCTTTGGGGGCTTGCCACGCCAAGGGCAGGGCGGCGCTGGCGGCGTGCCCGGCTTCGTCGGTCAGGGTCAGTTGCAGGCCCTTGTCAGTTTCGGCCAGTTGCATCCAGACGCCCATGCGGCGTTCGGCCGACTTTTTGTCCAGCGTGCGGACCCAGCTCATGTCGCGGTTGCGGTTGACTTGCACGCCTTTGCGCAAGTCCTTGAAGCCGTCCATCGGGTCTTTCGGGAAAAGCCGCCACACGCCTTTGGCTTTTTGGGCTTCAACGCGGTTGATTTGCAAGCCCACCAGTTCTTTTTGCAGGTCGTAATAGCACAGGCCATCGCCGTTGTGCAGCTCTGTGGTCGGGTCGTCGGTGGTGATTTCCAGATGGTCCGCCGCCACTTTGTTGACCCAGCCAATCGGCTGGCCCGGGTTTTTGGGAGTGTCAAAAGCGCCAATGTCTTCTTTGCGACCCTGCACAAAGTAGTCGGTGAACTCGCGGTTGAAGTTTTGGTTCGGATCGGGCGTAAAGCTAAAGGTGGCGCGGCCATGCGAGGCGGGGGCCAATTCGGGGCGTTCGACCAGCACTTCGTCAAACAATTTGCGGTAATGGGCCGTGATGTTTTTCACATAGGCCATGTCTTTGTAGCGGCCCTCGATCTTGAAGCTGCGGATGCCCGCATACACCAACTCGCGCAGGTTGTCGCTCTGGTTGTTGTCTTTCATGCTGAGCACATGCTTGTCGTGCGCCACGATGCGGCCTTGTGCATCCTTGACTTCGTAGGGCAAGCGGCACGCCTGAGAGCAGTCGCCTCGGTTGGCGCTACGGCCCGTGTGGGCATGGCTGATAAAGCATTGGCCGCTGTAGGCCACGCACAGGGCACCGTGCACGAAAAACTCGATCACGGTGCGCTCGGTGTCGATCACGTCGCGAATGGCGCTGATTTGGGGCAGGGTGAGTTCCCGGGCCAGCACGATTTGGCTCAGCCCGGCGTCTTGTAAAAACTTGGCTTTTTCGGGGGTGCGAATGTCGGTCTGGGTGCTGGCATGCAGCTGGATGGGCGGCAGGTCTATCTCGAGCAGGCCCATGTCTTGAACAATCAGCGCGTCCACCCCAGCGTCGTACAACTGCCAAGCCAACTTACGGGCGCTTTCCAGTTCATCGTCCCGCAAGATGGTGTTCATGGTGACGAAGATGCGGCTGTGAAACCTGTGCGCATGCTGCACCAACCTGGCAATGTCTTGCACGCTGTTGTCTGCCGTAGAGCGGGCACCAAAAGAGGGCCCCCCTATATAGACAGCATCGGCACCGTGTTGGATGGCCTCAATGCCGATGTCGGCGGTGCGGGCCGGTGCCAGGAGTTCGAGTTGGTGGGCTTGCATGGGTCGGAATTATCCTCAAATAACAAAAACGCGGCCTGAGCCGCGTTTTTGGAATCAGCCAAAGTTCAGATTACTGGATCTTGGCTTTGCTGCGCAAACCGTCTTGGAAAGCGCTGAGTTTTTGCTGCTGCAGTTGCTGCATGATTTGCGGCTTGACTTCTTCCATCTTGGGCAATTGGGCTTCGCGCACGTCGTCCACACGGATGATGTGGAAGCCAAATTGGGTCTTCACAGGCGTGTCGGTCATCTGGCCTTTTTCCAGTTTGGTCATGGCTGCAGAAAACTCGGGCACGTAGCTGGCCGCAGCGGCCCAGTCCAGATCGCCGCCATTGGCACCGGAGCCAGGGTCTTTGGAGGCTTTTTTGGCCAAGTCTTCAAAGTTGCCGCCTTTTTTGATGTCAGCGATGAGGGTTTTGGCTTCGTCTTCTTTTTCCACCAGGATATGGCGGGCACGGTATTCCTTGCCACCATTGGCTGCCGCAAATTTGTCGTATTCGGCTTTGACATCAGCGTCGGTCACCGGGTTCTTTTTCTGGAAGTTGGCAAACAACTGACGGATCAGGATGGTTTGACGGGCCAATTCCAACTGGGTTTTGTAATCGTCGGTGGCATCAAGGCCTTGTTTCCTGGCCTCTTGCATGAAGATTTCACGGGCAATCAACTCTTCCTTGATCTGGGCCAGCACTTCGGGCGTGACAGGGCGGCCCGAAGCCTCCACTTGCTGCTTGAGTGCGTTGACGCGCGAAGAGGGCACAGGTTTGCCATTCACGACGGCAAGGTTTTGGGCCAGGGCGGGGACCGCCAGCAAGGCCACCAAGGCGGCGCTGAGCATGTGTTTTTTCATCATTCTTTCCTCTTTGAGGGTCGATCGGTTTGAGTCAGGGTTTTAAAAAAAAGGGGCCGCCAAGGTGGGTGACAGCCCGGGTTCAGATCACTTCAATGGCCAGCGCGTGAAGCCCTTGGTCAATGAAATCTTGCAGCGCATCATACACAAGGCGATGGCGTTGTACGCGGGACAAAGTTGTAAACAAAGGTGTACTGACACACACACGCATGTGGGTGCCCTGACCACTCTCGTTGGCCCCGACGTGCCCGGCATGGTCAGCGCTTTCGTCGATGACGCGAAGTTCTGTGGGTTGCAGGCGTTCCATCAGGCGAGCGTGTATTTGCTCGCTCAGAGGCAAAGAGGTGGGGTGGCTGGGTGCGTTCATTCTTTTTCAGCCCCGTCTTTGGGCAAATATTTGGCGATGTACAGGCCTTGGGCCAAGATGAACACCACCGGGAAAACATAACCCCAAAGCTTGAAGTTGACCCAGTCTTCGGTGCTGAAGTAGTGCGCCACATAGGCGTTGATGGCGGCCATGAAAGCGCAATACAACATCCAGGCCACGTTCAAGCGGTGCCACACAGCCGAGGGCAGTTGCAGTTGTTGGCCTAACAACATGAACAAAAAGTTTTTCTTCAGCAGTCCGTGCGCGACGGCCAGCGCAATGGCCAGGCCCGAGTAAAGCAGGGTGGGTTTCCACTTGATGAAGCGTTCATCGTGCAGCCCCAGCGTGAGGGCACCAAAGCCCAAAACCAGCACCAAGGTGATCTTGTGCATGGTTTGCAGCTTGCCGTCCATCTTGTAAATCAGCGCGGTTTGCACCACGGTGGCCGCCATCAAAACCGCCGTGGCAGTGTAGATGTCGGCCATTTTGTAGGCCCCAAAAAACAGCAAGATGGGGAAAAAGTCGATGATGAATTTCATTGAAGGGGTCTAGGTGAGCTGGGCCAATGGCCGCAACCAGGGTCGGTTAGGAAGCCTCGAAGTCTAACGAAGCCGAGTTCATGCAGTAGCGCAGGCCGGTAGGGGCCGGGCCGTCTTCAAACACATGACCCAAATGGGCGTCGCATTGGGCGCACACGGTTTCGACCCGGCGCATGCCGTGGCTGTGGTCTACACGCTCCTCAATCGCCCCGTCTGCCGAGGCCTGGAAGAAGCTGGGCCAGCCGCAGCCTGCATCAAATTTGGTGTCCGACTTGAACAATTCGGCATCGCAGCAGATGCAGCGGTAAATGCCTTTGGACCAATGGCCCTCGTATTTGCCGGTAAAAGGGCGTTCAGTGGCGGCTTGGCGGGTTACGGCATAAGCAACAGATTCGGCCCCTTTGGCCGCCAGCAGGGCACGCCATTCGGCGTCGGTTTTTTGAATTTTGGTCATGATGAACAGCTGATTTCCAGTTGATTCGCCCAATCGGGCGGCAGGTCGGCATAGGCTTCAAAGCCGGGATGCTCGTCGAAGGGCGACTTTAGCAAGTTGTGCAGGGTTTCGATTTCAGAAAAATCGCCGAGTTTGGCCTGCCGAATGGCCGTTTCGGCCAAGTGGTTGCGCAGTACAAACTTGGGGTTGGTGCGCAGCATTTGCACGCCCATGGCGGCAAAATTCTCTCGCCCAGCGCGGGCGCTGTAGCGCTCTAACCAAGCCCAAAGTGCGGGCCGGTCCAGTACCAAATCGGTCACGGTCGCCCAGTGGGCGAGGTCCATGGGGGTTTCGGGCTGCTGCGTGTGTGCCTTGCCTTGTTGCACCATGGCTTGGCTCAGTTGCCGCCAAAACAGCGTGAAATCCACCTGTTCGGTGGCCATGAGTTGCATCAGGTCTTCCACCAATTTCCAGTCGCCCTCGCGCTCTGACTCGGGGGCCAGCGCACCGGCAAGGCCCAGTTTGGCGCGCATGGCATCGCCCAAAGCTTGGGGAAACAGGGTTTTGTAGCCTTCCAGCACGGCCAAAGTCAGGTCTTGGTCGTCAATCAGCGGGGCAATCGATTGGGCCAGGCAATACAAGTTCCAGTAAGCCACGTTGGGTTGCCGGCCATAGGCGTAGCGCCCTTGGTGGTCCGAGTGGTTACAAATGTGCCCCGGATTGAAGCCGTCCATGAACTGGAAGGGGCCGTAATCCAGCGTGAGGCCCAACAGGCTCATGTTGTCGGTGTTCATCACGCCATGGCAAAAGCCCACCGCTTGCCACTGGGCCAGCAGTTTGGCGGTGCGCTCTTGCACTTCGTCCAGCAAGGCCGCATAAACATTGCCCTGCCAAAGGGCGGCACGCTCATGGCATTGGGGCAGGTGGTGGGCAATGGCGTGGTCGGCCAGCGCCCGCAAACTCTCGGTGTCGCCTTGGGCCGAAAAATGCTCAAAGTGACCAAAGCGCAAAAAACTGGGGGCCACACGCGCCACCACGGCGGCGGTTTCAATTTCTTCACGGCGCACGGGTTCGGGCGAAGCGACCAGGCTCAGGGCGCGGGTGGTGGGGATGCCCAAACCGTGCATGGCTTCGCTGCACAAATACTCCCGAATGCTGGAGCGCAGCACGGCGCGGCCATCGCCGCCACGCGAATAGGGCGTGCGACCTGCGCCTTTGAGCTGAATTTCTTGCGGGCCTTGCGCCGACGCCGCTTCGCCCAACCAAATAGCGCGGCCGTCGCCCAGTTGCCCGGCCCACTGCCCAAACTGGTGCCCGCTGTAGACCGTGGCCATGGGTTCGGAGCCCCTCATCAGGGCATTGCCCGCCAGCGCATGCAGGTGTTCGTCGTCAAAAACCTCATCCGGCCAAGCCAGTTCGGCCCGCAACACTTCATTTTTGGCGGCCCAGCGGGGTGCGGCCAGGGGTGTAGGGTGCAAAGCTGTAAAAAACCGGGGGCCCAGCGCCTTGAAGCGGTGCGTCCACTCCAATACAGACGGTTCAGCGGCGGTGGCGGCAGTGTTCGGGGGGGATAAATCCATAGGGGCTGATTGTCACGCTCTTGACAAGTGCCCGGGGTTTTACGGGTTTTTGGGCAAGGGGCGCGGGGTCTCGGGTGCACAATGTTTTTTTCTCGAACCCCCCGATAACACCCGACAGGAGACACCCATGCTGGGATTGATGCAACAGCAATCATTGCTGATTTCTTCCATGATTGACTTTGCCGAGAAGCACCACGGCGACAGCGAGGTCGTTTCACGCCGGGTTGAGGGCGATGTGCACCGATCCAATTGGTCCAAAGTGGCCAGTCGATCGCGCCAAGTGGCCAATGCACTGGATGCGCAAAAAGTGCCGCAGGGTGCGCGCATTGCCACGCTGGCCTGGAATGGGTACCGACATTTGGAGTTGTACTTTGGGGTGAGTGGTTCGGGCAGGGTGCTGCACACCATGAACCCACGCCTGCATCCTGACCAATTGGCCTGGATTGCCAACCACGCCGAAGACTCGATCTTGTGCTTTGACATGACATTTTTGCCTCTGGTGCAAGCCATTCACAGCAAATGTCCCCAAATTACGCAGTACGTGGCCCTGTGCGATGCCGACAAATTGCCCGCCGATTCGGGTGTACCGGGCTTGATCAGCTACGAAGCCTGGCTGGCACAGCAAGCCACCACTTACAGCTGGCCCGAGCTGGACGAAAACACCGCCTGCAGCCTTTGCTACACCAGCGGCACCACGGGCAACCCGAAGGGCGCTTTGTACAGCCACCGCTCGACCGTGTTGCACGCCTATGCGGCGGCTTTGCCCGATTCGATGTGCATGTCGGCGCGCGACGCCATCTTGCCGGTCGTGCCGATGTTCCACGTCAACGCCTGGGGCATTCCCTACAGCGCGGCCATGGTCGGGGCCAAACTGGTGTTTCCCGGTCCGGCACTCGATGGCAAGTCGGTTTACGAGCTTATCGAGGCCGAGGGCGTGACCTTTGCAGCAGGGGTGCCCACCGTCTGGCAAATGTTGCTGGGCCACATGAAGCCTGCGGGCTTGAAGTTCAGCAAACTCAACCGCACCGTGATCGGGGGCTCGGCCTGTCCGCCCGCCATGATCGATGCCTTCCGTCAAGATTACGGGGTGGATGTGTTGCATGCCTGGGGCATGACCGAACTCAGCCCCTTAGGCACGGTGTGTACCTTAAAGAACAAACACCTGAGCTTGCCCGCCGAAGCCCAAATGAAACTGCGCATGAAGCAAGGGCGCTGCATTTTCGGCATCGACATGAAGATTGTGGACGAGCACGGCCAGACCCTGCCCAACGATGGCAAGGCCGCCGGAGACTTGTTGGTCAAAGGGCCATGGGTGATTGACGCTTATTACAAGCAAGAGGGCGGCAACCCCCTGGTCAAGGGCTGGTTCCCGACCGGTGACGTGGCCACCATTGATGCCGATGGTTTCATGCAAATCACCGACCGCAGCAAAGACGTGATCAAGTCCGGCGGTGAGTGGATCAGCTCAATTGATGTCGAAAACATCGCCATGGCGCACCCGGCGGTGGCCATGGCCGCCTGCGTTGGCATGCGCCACCCCAAGTGGGATGAGCGCCCGATTGTGTGTGTGGTCAAAAAACCCGGTGCCGAAGTCAGCCGCGAAGAGTTGATGGCGTTTTACGAGGGCAAAACTGCCAAATGGCAGATTCCAGACGATGTGGTCTTTGTGGAAGCCATTCCGCTGGGCGCGACCGGCAAGATGCTAAAGACCCGTTTGCGCGAACAACTGGCCGATTACGTGTTGCCTGGGCTTTGATTTGGCTTAAATTCCAAATCCCGAAGCGATATCAAAGTCGCAAGGGTGATAAGGGTTAGGGGAAAACCCAGAGCCTTTTTTTGATGTCTGCGGTTACGCTGAAGAAGTTCCAATTAACAACCTAAGAGACGCTGAATGAATACCACGACCCGTTTAATAGCTGCCGCCGCATTGGCTGCATGTTCTGTGGGCGCTTTTGCCCAAAAAGGCGAGACAGTCAAGATCGCTTGGATTGATCCTTTGTCGGGCTTGATGGCCCCTGTAGGCAGCAACCAGCTCAAGAGTTTTCAGTTTTTTGCCGAAAAATTCAGCAAAACCAACCCTGCAGGCGTCAAGTTCGAAATCATCGGCATTGACAACAAACTGAGCCCCGCAGAAAGCCTGAACGCTCTGAAAGCGGCCATGGACCAAGGCGTGCGCTACATCACACAGGGCAACAGCTCGGGCATTGCTGGCGCGTTGATTGATGCCATTAACAAACACAACGAACGCAATCCCGGCAAAGAAGTCATTTTCTTGAACCATTCCGCCGTGGACCCGGATTTTACAAACAGCAAGTGCAGTTACTGGCACTTCCGCTTCGATGCAGACACCTCCATGAAGATCGAAGCCATGACCACCTTCATGAAAGATGACCAGGCCATCAAGAAGGTCTACTTGTTGAACCAAAACTATTCGCACGGTCACCAAGTTGCCAAATTTGCCAAAGAAAACCTGGCCCGTAAGCGCTCTGATGTGCAAATTGTGGGTGAGGACCTGCACCCCTTGGCGCAAGTGCGCGATTTCTCGCCTTACATTGCCAAAATCAAGGCATCGGGTGCCGACACCGTGATCACTGGCAACTGGGGTTCTGACCTGGCTTTGCTGGTCAAGGCCGCCAATGAGGGGGGTTACAACGGCAAGTTCTACACCTACTACACAGGCGTGACGGGCACCCCCACTGCATTGGGCCAATCGGGTGGCGGTCGGGTCTACCAAATCGCCTATGGACACTACAACATGGGTGGCCAAATGGACAAATGGGCGGCTGAATTCAAGACGAAATTCAACGACGATTTTTACACCCATTCCATCATTCGAATTTACGAATCTTTGGGGGCCGCCATGGCCAAAGCCAAGTCCACTGACCCTGTCAAGGTGGCGGCAGCCATGGAGGGTTTGAAATTCATGACCTTCAACGGTGAAGTTGAAATCCGTAAAACCGACCACCAATTGCAACAACCTCTGTACATGACCGTTTGGCAAAAGGCAGACAAGAAATACGCCTACAGCCCAGAAAACACCGGCATGACTTTGGCCCCCGTGAAAGATTTCCCCTCTTACGTGGCCAGTACCCCCACCAGCTGCCAGATGAAACGCCCTGGTTAAACCACGGTGCGCCTGCGCTGACCTGCCCGACATCCTCGGGTTGGTCAGTCAGGTCTTCAGCGTGAGGGTTCAATGGCCCGATAAACAATTCAGTTGTCGGGCTTTTTTTTGGGTGTTAGTTAATTTATATAGGGTTGATTTTTCCAACCCACTT
This sequence comes from Limnohabitans sp. Rim8, assembly GCA_945877725.1. Taxonomy (GTDB): domain Bacteria; phylum Pseudomonadota; class Gammaproteobacteria; order Burkholderiales; family Burkholderiaceae_C; genus Limnohabitans_A. The sequence goes on along the minus strand of CAMDXR010000072.1, from coordinate 2,251 downwards.
TCGATCAAGATGTAAGGCCTTGGGGGCCTGGAAGGTAGCGTTACACATATGGAGTTTTTCATCATCTCCATGCTCAATGGCCTGAGTTACGGGCTGTTGCTTTTCATGCTCAGCTCAGGGCTGACCTTGATTTTCAGCATGATGGGGGTGCTCAATTTTGCGCACGCCAGTTTTTACATGATCGGTGCCTACTTTGGGCACACGATTGCGGCTTGGATCGGTTTTTGGCCCGCTTTGATCGTTGCGCCAGTTTTAGTAGGGGCCTTGGGTGCACTTTTTGAACGGGTCACTTTGCGCAAAGTGCACCCTTTTGGACATGTGCCCGAATTGTTGGTCACGTTTGGCCTGTCTTATGTGGTGGTCGAGCTGATTCAGCTTTTGTGGGGCCGCACTGCCGTCGAGTTCCCGCCGCCCGAGATTTTGCGCAGCTCCGCTTTCACCCTGATCAACCATTCGGTGAACGGATTGAGCTTTGTCTGGGGTTCGGCCCCTGCCGAGGCCTGCGTTGCGGCCGATGCGGCCATTCGATTGGTGTGTTCCCCGTTTCCCGCCACACGGGGGTTCATGATGTTGGTGGCCCTGTTGATGCTGCTGTCTTTGTGGTTGCTGCTGACCCGCACCCGCATTGGTTTGGTGATTCAGGCGGCCTTGACGCACCCCGAAATGGTGGAGGCTCTGGGCCACAACGTGCCCCGGGTGTTCATGCTGGTGTTTGGCGCAGGCACCGGGCTGGCAGGTTTGGCTGGGGTCATCGGGGGCAGCACTTTTGTCACCGAGCCCGCCATGGCCGCCACCGTAGGATCGGTCATTTTTGTGGTGGTGGTGGTCGGCGGTATGGGGTCATTGTCCGGGGCCTTTTTGGCTTCGGTGCTGATTGGCGTGATCCAGACTTTCGCTGTGGCCATTGATTATTCATTCCTCACACTGGCCAAAGACATGGGTTGGGTCATGTCGGCTGCCGTGCAAGAAAACTCGTTTGCCAAGCTCACGCTGTCACAAATCGCCCCCATATTGCCGTACTTGTTTTTGGTGCTGATTCTGATCTTCCGGCCCAAGGGTCTTTTGGGTACTCGCGAAGGTTAAAAAAATGGCTGCTGTTTACAAATTCAAACCTTATAACGTGGGCCGTTGGGTCATCTGGAGCCTGTTTGCTCTGGTGCTTTTGCTGGCGCCCTTGGTCTTTACCAGCAACTTGTCGACCACCATGTTGGCCCAAATGGGCATCGCCGTCATTGCTTGCCTTTCTTACAACATCTTGCTGGGGCAGGGCGGCATGCTCAGTTTTGGCCATGCCGTTTACACCGGGTTGGGCTCTTACATGGCCATGCACGCCCTGAACGCCATCAGTGGCGGCACTTTGAACATTCCGGTCAGTTTGCTGCCCATCGTGGGGGGCCTGACAGGCATGGGCTTCGCGGTATTGCTGGGCTGGGTCACCACGCGTAAATCGGGCACCACCTTTGCCATGATCACCTTGGGTGTGGCCGAACTGGTGTTTGCCATGTCGCTCATGTTTTCGGAGTTTTTTGGGGGCGAGGCCGGGGTGTCGGGCAACCGGGTGGCCGGACAGCCGTTTTTCGGCATCACCTATGGGCCACAAGTTCAGGTTTATTACCTGATAGCGGCTTACACCTTTGTGTGTGTGGCTCTGATGTATGCCTTTACGCAAACCCCGTTGGGGCGCATCTTGAACGCCGTGCGGGACAACCCCGAACGGGTCGAATTCATTGGCTACAACACCCAGCGGGTACGCTACACGGCCTTCATCATTGCCGGTTTTTTTGCCGGTATTGCAGGCGGCCTGGCGGCGCTCAATTTTGAGATCGTGACCGCCGAAGTGGTGGGGGCAGGGCGATCCGGGGCTTATTTGTTGTTCACCTTTTTAGGCGGTGCGACCTTTTTCTTCGGTCCCATCATTGGGGCCATCCTGATGATCATTGCCTTTGTGCTTTTGTCCGAGCTGACCAAAGCCTGGCTTTTGTATCTGGGTTTGGTGTTTTTGTTCATGGTCATGTACGCACCGGGCGGCATTGCCAGCCTGATCATGATGAATTTGCGAGTCGCCAAATACGGCAAATTGCGCCAAATCTGGACCAGTTATCTGGGCTTGGGCCTGACCGCCATCGTCATGCTGGTGGGGGCAGGGGCCATGATCGAGATGGTCTACCACCTGCAACTCAACTCCGCACTGGGCGACACCGTCAAGTTCATGGGGGCCACCCTGAACACCAAAGGGCTGGACAGCTGGTTT